>CALEZK010000575.1 GCA_937928585.1 uncultured bacterium
CTCTACGACGTATGCACCGCTTACGATATCCCGCTCATCAGCGGTAAAGACAGCATGAAGAATGACTACAAGATCGGCGACACCAAGATATCCATTCCGCCGACCGTGCTATTTACTGCGGCGGCAATCATCGACGATGTATCGCGTGTGATCTCGATGGACGTAAAGCAGCCGGGCGATGCCGTTTATGTCGTTGGCGAAACAAAGAATGAACTGGGCGGCAGCGAGTATCTCGCCCTGCGTGGGCAGCTTGGGGCAAATGTGCCCAAGGTCAACCCGCAGTCGGCGCGAGCGCTGTACGAGAAGCTTTCGAGCGCAATCGCGGAAGGTCTCGTCCATTCGTGCCACGACTGTTCCGATGGCGGACTGGGCGCAGCGCTTGCAGAGTCCGCCTTCGCCGGCGGATTTGGGATGGATATCGATCTGCGATTAGTCCCTGTGGAGAGCGACATCGTGGCGTTGTTCAGTGAATCCCAGAGCCGCTTCGTTGTAACTGTCCCCACGGCGAAATCTGGGGCCTTCGAAGACGCGCTGCGGGGTGCGCCCCTCACGCGAATCGGCACGGTGAGCCCGCTGGAAGTATTGCGCATCAAGGGACGCGATGGATTTAACGAAGAAGCGAGCTTGTCAGAGTTGAAAGACGCGTGGCAACGGACGTTAAGGTGGTAGTCGCACGATGAGCAAGAATATACAGGCGTTGGTGCTGACCGGTTTCGGCATCAACTGCGATTACGAGACCGCCGACGCATTCGCGCGCGCGGGCGCCGAGGCGCGGCGCGTGCATCTCAACGATTTGGTGGCGGATCCCGCGCAACTATCGCGATATCACATACTCGCTGTGCCGGGCGGCTTTTCCTTTGGAGACGACGTCGCTTCGGGAAAGATTCTCGCCAATCGCCTTCGCTACAAGCTGGGCGGTCCCCTGAAAACGTTTGTGGAAGACGGAAAACTGGTGATCGGGATCTGCAACGGCTTCCAGGTACTCGTCAAGATGGGGATGCTGCCGATGCTAAGCGGCGCGCTTCAGCAGGAAGTTACGCTTACCCACAACGATTCCGCGCGATTCGAGAATCGCTGGGTCTACCTCAAGTCCGCGAAAGACACCAAATGCATTTGGACCCGAGGCATTGATCGCATGGAATTGCCTGTGCGCCATGGCGAAGGCAAGTTTATCCCCGCCGATGCCGGCGTGTTGCAGTCATTGCGCGAAGGCGGCCACGTCGCCCTGCGCTACTGCCTGCACGACGGCGAATCCGCGCGCGGCGATTATCCGGCGAATCCTAATGGATCAGCCGATGACATAGCAGGCCTTTGCGATTCCACGGGCCGTGTGTTCGGACTTATGCCGCACCCCGAAGCGTATACGGAACGCACGCACCATCCGCGTTGGACCCGGGAGTCATTGCCTGAAGAAGGCATCGGATTGCGCATCTTCCGAAATGCAGTGGAGTACGCACAGGGTTGAGCGTAACGCGGGAATTCGCACGAACGCGCGCGACTCGGTACGATGAGGGGCATGTGCGACGTGTATCAAACCAACCACTACGGCGGTTAGCGTTTCCGTGATCATAGTCTATGTGATTACGCTGGTTGCGTCCTCGGGTTTGACGGGACTCTTTGCGCGACAGGCATTCGGCGAGCAAGGCTACGTTCCGGGTCTTACTGCCGGCCTAATGCTGGCTGGCGGTATGGCGGCGGCGTATGCCGGCGTTCAAATGCTTTACCTTGCGATTGTGCGAAGCGTGTGGCCCACAAAAACCAACACGCCCCTTTTGGTGGAAAGCATTTCGCACGGCGCAACGCTGATCTTCGTTCCCTACCTCATGCGTATGGATATTCCCTGGCCGCACCCAGCCATCAAACCCTTGGAAGGCGCGGTGTTCGCCGCGGCGTTTCTCGGCTCACACGGTTTTCTGAAACTGATCGCCTTCTACGCGATACTACGAAGCGCACCCGGCGCGCGCGCTTGGAATCTGGTATGGGCGGCGGTGTCTGCGGTTTGCATACTCGCCGGATTCAGCATGTTCTCGGTCTGGTTGGGAAGCATTGAGAAAGCACGGCCCCGCGCACCCGAAGCGGTCAACACCTATCGAATCGGCACGACGTATGCCAATGCGCGCGCAATGCCCGAGGGGTCGGTGTTGACAACCGACGTCTCGGCGCCCCTTGCACACTCCCTCTCGTTCGCCTGCGCGATTCCTGAAGACGATTCCGAAGAAATACCGCTCGAAGTTGCCTACGTGACGGTCGAAATGCGCGGCGATACGACCACCAAGTACACCGGACCCGTTGAATTGCAGCCTGGCAGTTGGTCCTACTTCCGTGTGCCCGCCGATCAGTTGCCCAGAAATCTTCAGACCTGCCTCGTCCGGTGGTCAAGTGAACAAGAGGCGAAATGGCGGACAGCGATTGGCGTGCTGCCAATACTCTCGTCCAATCGTACGCTGCTGATGGTCGGTCCTGAAGCGCAGGAAACACGCACTGCGGAATCAACGCCAAACATCCTATACATTGTAATAGACGGCTTGGGCGCGGATAGGGTGTCCGGCCTGGGATACTCGCGCGCGACAACGCCGAACATCGACCGCCTCGGACGGGCATCGCAGCTATTTCCATTGGCATTTACGCCATCGCCCGATCCTGCGGCGGCTTGTATGACACTGCTTACCGGCGTCTCGCCGCTGCGTCACGGGTTTCTTGGCAAGCAAAAGGGGCCGCTGGCGAGCGAGTACACAACGCTGACGCAAGCACTACGCGCGAAAAAGTATGCTACGGCCGCCTTCACGGAAGGCGAGATGTGGGGCGACCTGACTTACGGCAGCGCGTTTGAGCGCGGCTTCGACTTTTTTGATGATGGATATCTTGCTGAATCCACTGGTGAGAGCGCCATCCTCAGTTCGACGGACGCAACGACGGGGACACCGTCGGGTTTACCGCCAGCAGGATCGCAATTGACTATCAGAAAAGCGGCGGCGTGGGTGAAGTCCCATCAGAACGAGAAGTTCATGTTGTTTGTGCGCCTGGGCGAATTGCGCGACGTCAAAGTGCGCGAGCGATACGGCACGACGTTCATACCGGATCCCGCAACCGCGACACCGAGCATGACGTACGATGCGGCGATAAATTACCTGGACAAAAGCATTTCGGAACTGCTCGCCGCGCTTCCACCAGGCCGCAACAACTGTATCGTAATTACGTCGACGCGCGCGGCGTATGCTATAGAAACTCCACCCCTTTCCGACTGGAACCTGCGGGTGCCGTTGGTACTTCATGTGCCCGGCGGCCAGGGAACCAAGCGTGATGAACTGATAGCGCTCGAAGACGTGCCGCCCACACTCGCAAAGATTGCGGGAGTAACTTTGAGTCCATACGCAAGCACGGCGGATCTTCTCGGGGGCTCGGTGACGCAAGAACCGATATCGATGGCGGGCGATCCGCTACAGCTAAGCATCCGGAATGCGCGCATGCGTCTTGTTTGGTCGACCCAGCGATCACCTTTCACAATGGTATCTACGGGACCGCCTGCAGGTGCGGCGCTTTACGATCTTGGCCGTATTCGGCCCGGGCGGCCGATTCAGGATATCGCCGACAGCAATCCGGATATTGTCAGGCGTTGGACCGAGAAACTGGAACAGTATTTCACCATGCAGAGCGAGGCGTGGCAGACCCGCGCATCGGGAAACTAGAGCGCGGCTTCGCTTAGACTTCTGAAAGCGCGACTTCCCGCTTCTCCGCCAGGGACTTTAAGGTCGCGCTAAGCACCTGAACAGGTTCGAGAAGTTGCTCGGGCGTCAAAGGCCACTTTCCCGTTCGCAGGGTTTCCATGATCACTTTCATGCCCTGGTAGTAAGAATCTCCGCTATCCACCGCATGCGACGAATAGCCCTTCGTTCCGTACACGGTCACGTGAAAGACATATGCTGCATGGTACAGGAAGTTCAAGGTAACAACGGGACCAGACTTGTAGCGGCACGTAGCCATTACGTTCTTGTTTTGCTCGACCGCAGTGACGCTCTCGACGCCATATCCGAAAGTGGCAAGCATCATCTCGACGGTGTGGACCCCATAAAACGGAAGACCGTCATACTCACTGTCAATCTCTGCCGGGCCGGCACTCATTCCGGTGACGGGCTTTTCAACGGCGCCAGGCAGCGACGCTATCCAATCGCCGGTCGGCTTGCAATAGCGCAGCGT
>CALEZK010000576.1 GCA_937928585.1 uncultured bacterium
TTCTGGCACAACTGGTGCAAGAGCCATGAAGAGGCGCGTGCCTATCTCAATGCCAAAGGCGGCTATCTGCTTTCCGGACATGGGAAATGTTTCATTGCGGAGCCGGGCTATATCGAGGAATTGGGGTTGGATCCGCGCGATCCCCGGTGGGAGGCAATCGGGTATGACGTGGTGAAGCCGCGGAACGAGCGTGCGTGTGATGAACTGGTCACGTTGCGAAAAGCGGCGGAGCGCGCTACGCAATCGGTCCCTCCGGAATAGGAGGGGCCGCCGCGACATCGCCAAGTTGTCGGATGGTTATGACGGGGTTGGGCGTGACTTCGATAACGACAAGCTTCTCAGATTGAGCCGGCGCAATTCGGGCCAGGCATAACCCGCGCCCACGACAGCCGCCACGGAGATCGCGCCGCCGATCACTACGGACGGAACAAGCCCGGCGAGGCGCGCGGCAAGTCCCGATTCGAATGCCCCGAGTTCATTCGAGGTGCCGACGAAGATGTTGTTCACGGCGCTCACGCGCCCGCGCATGTGGTCCGGCATCATGAGTTGAAGGATTGCCGAGCGAACGACGACGCTCACGCTGTCAAAAACCCCGCTCAGGAACAGCATGAAGAGACTAATGTAGATGTTTGAGGATAGCGCAAACAGAATCATTGAGACGCCGAAGGCACCGACAGACACGAGCAGCGCCCATCCTGCGCGTTGCATCGGGCGTTGCACGGCAAGATAGACGCCCATGAGGATCGACCCGACAAACGGCGCGGCCCGCAGGTAGCCCAATCCCTCGGGTCCCGTCTGCAGGATATCCGAGGCAAACATGGGCAGCACGGCGACGACGCCGCCAAAAAGCACCGCGACCATATCCAACATCAATGCGCCGAGTATGATTTGGTTTTTGAAGACAAAGGAGACGCCTTGCGCGATGGATTGAAAAACCGATTCGCCATCATGCTGGTGTTTCAATTCGAAGTGCGGGAGCTTCCACATAAAGCCCATCGCCAACAGCGACACCGCAATGAGCGCGAAGTAAGCATTGATAACGCCGAAGAAGCCGTATATCGCGCCACCGATGGCAGGCCCTGAAACTGCCGCAATATGCCATAGGTTCGAATTCCACGCGCTGGCGTTCAGGTAGAGTTCACGTGGCACGACTTGCGCGAACAGTGCCGAGACGGAAGGCGCCAGAAAGCCTCTTGCAATGCCCGTGACGAAGATGACCGCGTAGAACAAGTATTCGACGTGGGGGAAGGTTTCATATTCGAAGGCGGTAATGAACAGCAGTGCCACGCTGCAAAGCGTAAACACGAATGAACAGATGAGCGCGATGCGCCTGCGATCAAAACGATCGGCGACGTAGCCACCAAACAGCGCCGTGCCGACATATGGCACGACTTCCGCCAGACCAATCAATCCGAGCGCAAGTGGATCCTTCGTTATGGCGTATACCTGCCATCCGACAATAACTGCCTGCATTTGCGTAGCAAAAGTCAGGAATAATCGAAACGCAAGAAAAGAGCGAAACTCGCGGATGCGAATGGACCCGTATGCGTCATGCTTTTCCATCTCGTGTGGCTGGAAAAGCTAGGCGAGCGGCCAGGTGGAGCGGGCGGTCGAGCGGAGATCTCCGGTGAAGCCATGCTGAAGCCGCGAGTGACCAGCCGCGGCGATCATCGCTCCATTGTCCACACACAAACTGAACGGCGGGATATGCACCGGCACAGTCATTTCCTTTGCAAGTCGCTCGCGCAGGAGTTTGTTGGCAGCCACGCCTCCGGCCACCACGAGGCGCGGGAGTCCGGTGAGTTCGAGCGCGCGCTGGGTCTTGCGAATCAGAATATCGATCGCCGCGTACTGGAACGAAGCCGCGACGTCCGCCGTAGCGTGTCCATTGTCGCGAAGCTTATACAACACCGCGGTCTTCAGGCCGCTGTAACTGAACTCGAGCGAATCGCCCGCGACCATCGAGCGCGGAAACGCAATCGCTTTCGGATCGCCCCCCTCGGCGGCGCGCTGCACGGACGGCCCGCCCGGATACGACAAATTCAGGAGCCGCGCAACCTTGTCGAAGCACTCGCCGACCGCGTCGTCGCGCGTTGTTCCCAACAGTTCATACTGATGCGGTTTGTCACATCGGATCAGGCAGGTGTGGCCGCCGCTGACAATGAGCGCAAGAAAAGGAAACGTTGGCGCATCCTCGGCGAGAAAGACGGAGAAAATATGCCCTTCGA
>CALEZK010000577.1 GCA_937928585.1 uncultured bacterium
GGTATCTTCCTCTCCAAAATCACAAAGTGCTACCATGCAAAGTAGCGTTGTAGGATTAGGCAATACGAATGCCACACGCGGCCCGATATCGGACTGTTGACGTCGTCTCCCTTGTGCCAGTAACGAATGAATTGACTTGGGCCGGCCGCGACCCAATTGATTATTCGACGATTCTTTCTACGAGCCGCCGAGTGCAGCGCTCGTAGTATCCGTTCATGGTCATCCGCATCTTTATCGCCTTCGTACACGAAAAGACCTGCTTTACAGTCACGAGAACCTTCTGAGCGAATCATTTCTACGTTGTCCGACAGCTTTTCGAGGACCATAGGAAGATTACCCAACAACTGTGTCTTTACCTCGATGATGCACGCGACAGAATCAGGCGTTACGAGCATCAATTCGCCGTCACGGAATAGTGTTGGTTTTTCTCGCTTTGTAAGAAGTACATCGATCTGACTCGAAGAATCTGACCGACCACAAACAAAACCAGTTCCGATATGCAAGCTTTCCGGCACGTGGTTCCGAAGTGTCTTGCGCAAAATTGCTTCCTTGTGCTCGCCGTCGGTTAGCCAATGCTCTTGTCCTATGAGATTTCGAATTCGGTCTTTTGTAGCCAACAACTCTGTTGCAATTGATTGGTGATACGCCCTGAAATCACGCTGCACTGGCATTTGAAAGGTCCCTTCGTAGGGTGTGTAAAGTTTTCTTCTGCTCATTCAAACCGCGGGAGATGTGTGACCTCCGATCCGTAGCCCGCTGCTCATAAGATTTGTCGGCAAGCCGCATCTGCCCATCCCCATCAATGAGCAACTCCGCCGACGTATCCTTCTTCTTCCCCTTCAAATTTAGGCTCCTCCCACAAGTCTTAACGTGCGCTTCACGAACCCGTGTAACTCGTCTGAGGATATAGGTTCGGAATCCGCATTCGGGTTTTGATCATGGTGATACTTTCGCGAGTATTCGTTGATAGCGTCAAGTTCTGACAGGTCTGTCTGCGCATGTTGCAGGCCATCGGTTGGTCCAGTGTTTCGTATCTTCTCAAGGAACTGTCCGAGCCACTCCGTTGGCAGGAAGTGCCCGGGAAAATGAGACCGAAGCATACCCTCCAGAAACGGGCGAATTGCTCGGGCTACTTCCACTGGAGTCCCCGTTCTTTCCCGATAGAATGTCAGTAGTGTTGAATAGTTCTTCACATACGTCGACTGGGTCTCGGCTTCAATATCCCACTCCCCAATCATCGTATTGTTGCCCGTTCGGCAGAGTTGAATGACTTTGACCTCCGCTGCCGGGTAAGCATCCCAGATGAGTTTGAGAAAATGTGGGTCGTGCGATAATACGATGACTTGCCGGGCGTCGGCAGCAACTTTCCGAATCAGTTGCTGCGTACATGTGCGGCGAAAACGGTCCAGACTTGTGAACGGATCGTCAAGCACGACAATCTTATCGCTGATTTGTGGGTCTTGCTTCAGCGCAGCGAGAAAGAAGGCCAGGGCTAGGGCGCTTCGATCGCCCGAGCTCAATGTTGTCTTGAAGCATGGAGTACCAGCCGACGTGTTCGCGCCGCCCAAATCGACACTGGTGTCGTTAATGACGATCTGGAACTGCGTACTGGCCGTCCCACCCGTGTATTGATGCCGCGTGTTGGCAATTCGGAACCCAGTGTTGAACTGGTCAAGAAAATCGTTTATCGATTGTTCGTAGGTCTGCAGGATACGTTCGCAGTGTTGATCGAGTCTGTCTTTAGCGTTCTGCTTCTGTGTATCCAATTGCGCCTTTGCTTGCACCGCAGCTTCATAAAGCTTGCACGCTTCGACGATCTCCGGTTCAAAGCGCTTCTTTTTCGCTTCGAGGTCGGAAAGTTCCTTCTTGAGCACGACAACGCTGCGGTCACCCTGAGAGGTCTCCTTTATCCCAGTGATCGTCGTGTTGTTCGCGTCGACTGCGGAATTGTAAGCCGCAATATCCTCCAGCAATGCCTTCGCGGCATCTATTGCAGTGTGGTAGTCATCACCCGGCACGACTGTCTCAGTTGGTTTCTGCTCTTTCTCTCCGGCAAGCCGCAAAGCGGTATCTCTAAGCGCCGCGTACTTTGTCTGCACGCCATCAAATGAGATGTCCGGTAACGCAATCCCGGCAAACTGCTTCCAAAACTCGATGAGTGTAAGATTGCTGGACAATGTCTGTTGCACTGTAGCGAGCGACGCGTCTCCGATAGCACCTGTCACGCGTTGGCCCAACTCAAACACTTCCTCTTTTAACTCCTTGTATGCCGTGTTGAAATGGGAGCGGTAGGCCGCGATCAAGTCATTCGCGGTAATGCCTTGGCCACAGAATGGGCACAGCTCGTTAACGACATACTCCAGTCCTTGAGAAAGCCAAGTTTCGCCGCGGTGTTGCATTTGATGGTCGGCGATCTGCTGCCGGACACGTGTCTCCGCATCGGCGCTAATGTCCGTCAGTTGTTTCGCAAGAATGGTCAAGAAATCTGTCGGAAGCTCGGGCAATTGAACCTTGGCTAACAAACCTTTGGACTGAATCTCCGTTGCCTTCTCCAAGGCCCGCTGACGGTTCGCCAATTCAGCCGATTTCTGTTGAATCTTGGCTTCAACATCAGTCACGGGCTGCCAAGCGAGATACGCATCGATCGCCACTCCACTGGGAAGAGCTGTCGATGCGGCATCCTTTTTGGTTCTAATGTCGGTATTCGCCTCGCGTATCTGCGTGTCTAAATCATCAATCTGCTTGGCGAGTTGAACGCCTTGCGCGCCAACGATAACGCGGTAGAGATTCTTCTTGTGGTCGTGGTCGACATAATCCCCCGCATACACATTGTCGTGGATGAACACGGAATCGAAAATGGCGATGCCCGAATGAGTGCCGGACCACGCGTTGCTTGAAAAGTTGAGCGTGTTGCCACCGAGCCGCATCTGCACGGAGGCTGCGTCTGTCGCGCCAAGCGTTTTGCGTTCGGAAATGAACTCGTGCTGTCCAGTCTCCAGCGAACGGAGGATAGCGCATAGAGTCGTCTTACCCCGTCCATTTTCGGCAAAGAGCAGGGTGAGCTTGCGAAAGGTAACATCGCCCTTGGGCGAGCAATCTCTGAAGCGCCCGATGTTTTTGATGCTTATGAATTTTTCGATCATATGCGATGCCTGTGTAGTCTGCCGTCATCGGCCTTGCGTTTCTTAAGCATGGTCTGGACTCTATTCGTCTCTGCTCAGTGCCCGACTAATCACCCGAAATGCTGAGCAATAAGCTTCTCAGCGTCTTTACTGAGATTTCCAGATTCCTCGGTGAACAGGAGACGTCCGGGGAAATTCTTTGCATACCAAGACTCCTTCTCCCGGCGCCGTCGCGCATAGCCGCTGTTGTTTGTGATTCCCCAGTGCTCCCAGTACCATTCTTCACCACGTGCGGTAATGGTGAAATCGGGAAGGTAAAACGTGCCGTCGGGCGCGAACAGGGGCTTCTCATACCGGAACGGCACGTCCCGCTCGAAGAGGAGGTTGGCAATTATGACCTCAGACTTCGAACGAACCATGATGTCTGCAAGAGACTGGTGTATCTTTCCTTCCTCGTACCATTCGTGCATGTTGAGCAGAGGTTCGGGAAGCGGCTTGAAGTCGAACAGCGAGGCGTTGATTCCCAGCGTCCGCGACTTTTCTGGGCGACGAAGATCAACCAGGGGAGTTATTTCTTCTTCAACTAGGAGCGTACAGTGGCGTGTCGCCCTGGTGACACCCGTATAGAATAGTTCTCGACAAAGAAGTGCTTTCTTGTGCTTGGGCACCACGAAGTAGACACGGTCAAACTCACTACCCTGTGCCTTATGAACGGAAATTGCGTATCCCAATTCAAGGTTCTGCTCGACAACGCTAGCACTATTGAAGTCGACAAACACATCTTGCTTGCGTGAAAATACGACTTGGAATTGTCTCAGAAGGAATCCGGACCAGGTCCACTTGTTCTTGTCAAATCCATGTGGCTTTACGAAGCCGAGTTCTCCGTTGTAGACCTCAGTCCGTTCTTTCTTCTTTGTTTTCAGATTGTACCCCCAGAGCGGATTGGACGTAGGACGGTTAATGACTTGGATTACCTTGTCGAAAAGGCAAATACCACCGAGGTTTTTTCCTTCGACAAGTTCTTTTCCGTGTTTGTTTTGCTGAACGACTCGGTTTATCTCTTCGGTGCCAAAGAGTTCGCCGCGGTACGGTGACAGAATTTGTTGATATTCGGGTCTCGACGCTCCACTCGAGTCTTTGAAGGCGGCCCCCCACAATTCATAGGGGCGCTTGGGGTCTAGTTTCTGCTTGCAGTCCGCTTCCATGTCTTTGACAATTGTGTCTACGAGGACCTTGTGCAGTTCGTCGGGGGAATGCCAGAACAGAACCCTGAGATCAGTGTCGACCTCACCGCCTTCTTGCACCCGCTTTAGGACGTCCTCGGCTTCGAGGCGGTCTTCGTCGTCAGAGTCTGTACCGCCAATGTAAAGTCTGGCTAGATCGAGAATTCCCGTGCCCTTTCCTTTGATTCGGTTCTCCATTTGCCGCATGTTGACTTCCAAGAAGCCAACGCACTCGGGATGCGTCTCTGTGAGCCAAGCAATAATGTCAGCAAAGACCCTTCCTCGCCCGATGGGCGGAAGCTGATTTGGGTCTCCCACGAGAATTAGACGTTGCACGTGTGCCCAGTGGATAGCCCTGAAAAGCGCAGCTGCGAGGCTGAGGTCAAGCATGGAGGCCTCGTCAACAATGATTGTCTTCTTGTCTTCCACACGCTTTCCGCCTGTACGCTTCACTGTCATGTTCGGGTTGAGCCAGCCGTTGCGCGCAAGGAAGGAGTGTATTGTGTCCGCGCTTTCTCCTGTCGCATCTCTTAAACGGTCAGCGGCTTTGCCTGTGGGTGCGAGTAACTGAAACGCGACCTCGCTACCATGGGCTTTTCTTATGGCCTGGATAATTGCCTTTACGACTGTTGTCTTACCAGTGCCCGCACTTCCCGAGATAATGCTAATGGCCTTGGGAAAGATTTTTTCCGTGACGCTTACTTGACCATGAAGTGCCTTTTCGTACTCGCTGGGCTCTGCTTTTGCCAATGCGCTGCCCGAGTTATGCAGAAATCCCTTCCATACAGTAGATGTTAATGGCGTGCGGAATTCGATATTTGGTCCACTCGCGAGCCTCCGGATTTGTTCCTCCACCGCGCGCTCATCATCGTAGACAGCTTTCAGATATACGTACTTCTGTTTGTCCAAAGTCCGAAAGACCAAAGCGGCACTCATGTCCTCATCATCAACCTCCAGATAGCGCGTTGAGAACTCATGACGCTTCCATTCCGGCAGATGCCCGAGACGCCTGTTGACAACGTCAATCAACGTTTCAGCGGAAGTAAAGGTGTGATTTGATTCGGCTTTCAGAGACTCTACACACAGCGCGCGCAATCGCTGCCAATCGTCCTTGGCAAATAGTGCACTTCCGCCAAGTTCGGGCGAAGGAAGTGTGCCGTGGTCAATTTTGTGAAATGATATCTTGTCGTCTGGTCCATCGCCCACAAACTGCTCGCAGAGGACGTATGGATTCTCCACAATACTTCTGAGTGTGGCGTCAATTCCGTACTCCACTCTCTTGTCGGCTAGGATATGCGCAATCTGGCCAGTTGCGATATCAAACCTCGGCAATATATTAAAGAGCAGATTCCTCTCGGTGTCGTCGCGAAGCCTCCACTGCCGGCGCACAGACTTTACATCCGTCGCATTGATGGAAAGACCTGGAATGCTATCGGTCTTATCTGCGAGAAAGGCTTCTATGGTCTCAAAGGCGGCTTTTTCGCGCCCGGCCAAGACTTCCTTCTTGAAATGGGGAATTGCTGGTTTGAACTCGATATAGTCGAGAATCTTGGTCATGCCGGGATAGAGGCCACGACTTCGCCAGAGTTCCGCAACTAGAGACTCGAGCCAAGTTCGTCGTATGGCCCAGTCTTCCGTCGAATCACCCAACTCTTGCAGAACCGCCACCGATTCTAGAAACCGTTCAACCATTACTAGCGCATCATCATCGGATACTCGACGTGCAGCGAACTTACAGGTCTGTGGATCATCTGGGGACAGTACAATAC
>CALEZK010000578.1 GCA_937928585.1 uncultured bacterium
GCTTCGGCTTGAACTCGCCTGGCGAAGGCGGCGGTCTGCTCCATCATAAAGGGGGTGTTCAGCAGACTCAGCGATTGCAGCGGCGATGTGGATACGTTGCGCTTCGGCATCGCCTGCGATGCGTCAGGGCAATCGAATATGCCAAACGTTACGTCCTGCTCGACGCGTGGCTTCCATTGATAAATCATGCGCCGCTTCTCGACCCGTGTAAAGGCGGTCTTCGGAATGTAGATATGCACATAGCTGTCGTCTGGCTCAAAAACATCGAATCCCGGCCCCCCCATCGCAAGGTCAAGCTCGCCCGTTACATGGAGAATGCTGTCGCGGATTGGCTCCATCTCCAAACGGCGCGGCGGGAAGCGCCATAGCATTCGCGCGTCGGCGTCGACCGACAGCGCGGCTTCGTTTGGCGCGCTGGACTGACGATACGTTTCCGATAGCAGCACGAGTCTGTGAATCGACTTCAAGCGCCAATCGTTATCCATCAAAGTCATTGCGAGCCAATCAAGCAATTCGGGGTGCGTAGGCGCAACGCCCATCGCGCCGAAGTCACTCGGCGAATCCACGATTCCGCGCCCGAAGTGGTATTGCCAGATTCGATTGACGATGACGCGCGCTGTCAGTGGGTTTCGCTCATCGCAGATCCAATCGACCAGCCGCAATCTCCGCTGTTGCTCGGGCTCTCCCGCTGCCATGCGCAACGCAGCGCCAACGTATTCCGGCGCACCCGGCGCTACGTACTCTCTTTCCATCATGGGGTCGCCGCGTTGGAGAAGGAAAGTGGCCTGCGGCATGCCGAAGTTTGCCGCATAGACCTTGGGCCCGGAGGCGAGGCGCCGTATCTCGGATTTCAGGCGTCCCTCTCGTTTCTTCAATTGCGCAAGTGTCGCGGCATCTTCGGGAGTCAACTTTTCCGGTGCGAACAGTTCCGGCAGAGGCGCATTGAAGTCGAAAGGCTGTCTCGTCTCCGATGTCGCTACGACTTGCCAATCCATTCCGTCCGGCGAAACCTCAATTACGTACTCGGTCGCGACGCGATCGCGAAAATTTCCTTCGCGATCCCGCCCCCACGCAACCATGCTGATCGCCGTGGCTTTCGGCAATTCAATCATCGCCCACGACGTCTCGCGCGAAGTTGGAATCCAACTGAAATCGTTTCCGTAACGGCCGTCGTTCAGATGAATGGTCTTGTGTTTGGGATTGTTCGAGAACTCGCTGGAGGCCGTTGCAATGGCCCCATTGGCCGCAAGCGCAACGTTGATGGGATGTTCACCCGCGGCAAAAACTTCAAACTCGTCAATACAGGGTTCGATCTCGCTGGTCTTAGTAATCGTCATCCGCACAAACTTCGCGGATATAGGCGCAAAGCGTTCGACGTTTTCCATCGTGCTGACGCGCCGGCGCTTGCCGTCCGGCTGTTCATCCTGCGCGTATTGCAGCACTTTTCCGCGGAGCGCCGCCAATTCGCGCTGCAAATCGTCGGACTGGCGCAAGCGTTCTGTGCGGTTTGGATCCGGCAACTCGCGGTCCCCGTGCCGAATGCCGGCGAATACCGCGCGCATCGCGAAATAGTCTTTTTGCGAAATCGGATCAAACTTGTGATCGTGGCATTTCGCGCACCCGACCGTAAGCCCAAGGAACGCCGCGGCAGTCCCCGATGCGACGTCATGCAACTCCTGATCTCGCTGCATCCGCGTCAATACAATGTCGGGACTCTTTACTTCATCCATCGGACCAGCCACAAGAAAACCCGTCGCTGCAATTTCCCCGGTAACATCGCCCGCAAGTTGGTCTTTAATAAATTCGGTATACGGCTTGTCCTCGTTGAAGGCGCGAATGACGTAATCGCGGTAAGGCCATGCGTTATATCGCGGCGTATTGGTCTCAAACCCATTGGAGTCCGCATATCGCACGACATCCAACCAGTGACGCGCCCACCGTTCGCCATAGTGCGGCGAAGCCAATACATAATCGACCAACCGTTCATACGCGTCGTCGCGCTCATCCGCAACGAATGCCTCAACCGCTTCCGGTGATGGCGGCAGCCCCAAAACATCGAGGTACACGCGGCGAATAAGGGCGCGCTTGGTCGCGGGAGTCGAAGGCCGCAATCCTGCTTCCTGAAGCTTTTTGGAAATAAATGCGTCGATAGGATTCTTTGACCAGGCTGCGTCCGCAACTGCCGGTACGGCAGGTCGCTGCACGGGCCGAAAACCCCAGAACCTGCTGTCTTCGCCAATGCGCGCGGATCGCCGATAAATTGGATCCACAGGGTCAACCGGTGGTGTCACGGCCTCGGCGAGCGCTTTCTGCGCCGCTTCATCGTTATTGAGGCGCTCCAATGCGGAAATGAGTGCTTCCGCGACGCGCGCTCCCTCGTCGGCAATGGCATTCGCGCCAAGAAGTCCGGCAAGGGCTATGAGGCATAGGCGTCTCATGCTCTGCATTTTACCTTACTTTCACTGTCAAGACGCACTTCCCTCCGGCGACGGCCGCCAATGCGCCCACATGGCGCCGTTGCCTTCGGGTAAATTGGTAATGGGCTGCGCGTCCGAGGCATCCAGCCCCGCGGTGTAGAGTTGGCGAACGCCGCTTCGTGTCGACCCAAACGCAATCGATTCTCCATCAGGCGCAGGCCGCACATGATAGTGGTGCACGCCCGCGGCCGACCGCGTAAGTTGTTCGCTCACCCCATCGAGCGTGACGCGCATGAGTTCGAAAGCCTCCCCCACTTTCGCCGTGTAATAGATGTACTTGCCATCCATGGACCACACCGGCACGTCGCTGCTGCCGCCGTGAAAATCGAATACGTCATACACGGTCATGACACCGGAATATCCTTGTCGATCGGCCAACTTGCGCAGTCCCGTGCCATCGCGCTTGACGACGTGGGGATGGCAGTTATAGTGCTCCCCCGATACAAACAGTATCCAGGCGCCATCCGGCGACCATTGCGGAACGAAATTGAAGGTGTTGCCGGTGCCTATGATTCGGGCATTACCACCGTCCGCGTCGGCGATGTAGATCTTGTAGTCCTGATGATAGGTTACCTGCTTACCATCAGGCGATGCGCTGAAACCGTATGCGAACCCGTCCTTGTTTTGAGATAGATTCCGCTTGTTGCGCCCGTCAAGGTCCATGACGAACGGGTGCGAAATTCCATTGATCAGCGCGGTAAAACCCCAGCGCGGCGGATCGCCGGGGATGAGGAACAGTCCGCCGTTATACGCGCTCACGCGCTCGATCTCGGTCATGTTCCGCAAAGAACCGTCGGCCATGTCGTATAGATACATGTCGAACAACCAGCCTTCGGTCATGCGAAATGTCTTGTTTGCTTCTTCCCACGCGCCGTTCTCGGGACTTTCCCA
>CALEZK010000579.1 GCA_937928585.1 uncultured bacterium
CGTGTATCCCATGGTCGGCCCCGGCATGGGGTACAAGGAAATGGTTACGGGCCCCTACATCAAGGCGCGCAAACCTGAGCTTGCAGAGATTAAGAAGGGCGAAGAACACGTCGACCTGACAAAAGTCCCCGAGCTCTTCTAGTCCAATCCGCACGAACCAACATCGCCCGGCTTTCGAGCCGGGCGATTCTTTTTAATCGCCTCACATGCAACCAGGCGATACAAGCTGGAAAGAAGGGGAGGGAGGAAACAACTCGTCGCGCAGTGCCATGAGTTCTTCGCAGGTATCAATGTCATCCGGAATGGGAATGAGAATGATGGGGCTCAATCCCAAGTCAGGCCACTGGTCCGGATTATTCGGTACGTTCAATAGATCCAATGACGCGCCCACAACGAGCTGCTCGGAATCGTCAATCACCGAGCCACGCAGGCTGCCGTCCTGATAGAGCGTCAGGTCATTCTGAAAGATCTCTCTTCGCGCGATATAAATTTCCCCGCGAATCAGGTTAAACAGCTTCACCATAACGGTGACCCCGGGCTTGCCATCGTTGTCGTCATCGTTTATGAGGGGATCATTCGGATCGGTGGACAAGGGCTGATCGGGATCTCCGTCGATCCCGATGAGCGTAGGCGTCGCCGGCCGGTAAATCTTCCATTCACCGTTCTCTTGAAAGACGTCGACTATCGCGCTGCGCGGCTCTATCGCCTGGGTCGCGGCATCGGAAAACTCGGTGGTGAGATTCTGGTTCGCGATGTATTCGGCGCTGCAGAATCGGTCGAACTCTACCAGCTCCCCGTCCTCTATCGTGAAATCCGTGAACCCATAAGAAACGATAAACGTCGCCAGAGGACCATTCGGCGTCTCTCCATCGTACGCAACCACGTCGAAGTGTGCGTAATGCCCCGCGATCGCCTCCATGGCTTCCTCCCGGCTCGCCGGTGGTTGCCAATTCGGGTCATTGACGGGGGTCTCATACAAGGGACTCGGCGGCCACGGCTTTGGGACGGAACACCCCAGTCCCCCGAGTGAAGCAACGACAACGGCGAGAGCAACGGCTACCTGACGTACTGCACGGAACATCTGAAACTCCCAACAAGGCTGTGGACACATGTACCCCAGAATTGGCGGTACCCTTCAATCGTAATCATTCAATCACGACCACACCAATCTTTGCGGAGACAGGCGTCTAAAGTCATTTCTGCAACCAACCCTGCCGAATCAAAGCAGAAGTAAGAATCGCCCGGCTTGAAAAGCCGGGCGATCGAATATTGGCTACCGCATAAAAGAGGTTGACGGCCGGGGTGAAGGAGCCAAGGTCCCCGGCCGTCAGGTGCGGTGTGGGTGGGTGAGAGAAACTTAGTTCAACGGGGCCGAACTCGCTGTTACTGCCGTCCCGTCTGAAGTAAACCGAATCACGCCGGACTCGTCCACGAAGTACTGGCGATAGCCAGTCTGTCCGGATGCAGCCGGCGTTGCCGTGCACGTGTACGCCGGCATCGTCGTCGCGCTGCCGTTCGTAACTGCGACCGTAAACACATAACCATGCTTCAGGCCCGCGCCAAGCACCGAGTCCACAAACGGAGGCGTGCTGCCTGCGCCGTCCGGATCGGCAAGCTGCGCGAGCGTACCGTAGTCGCCCACGCCGTCGCCGTCCGTATCGACGAATGCCGCCGTTTGGAACGCCGTCTGGCCGGTAGAAATGGTCCGCATGCAACCCGAGGCACTCGCCTCGTTGGCGCTCACGCGGGAGCGGAGCAGGTTCGGAATTGCGATGGCCGCTATGACTGCAATGATAGCTACGACAATCATTAGCTCGATGAGTGTGAACCCGGAACGCTGCATCGTATTGCCTTTCCTTCTTGCCCGGCACTTCAGCCGGGGTTTCTCCGCATCCGCCCCAACGACGGACAACCCTCGTAAGGCACAAAGCGTGCCAAGGCCCCATACTTGCACTCAAATGATTGATGTAAAAAGACTTACGTTATGTATCGCCGACTGTACAAAAGTGTGAATTGCGCCAAACCAACGACAATATGAGGGTGGAAGTGACATTTTTTGTCACTCAAACCATTTGATGTTCCCCCGTTGGGGGAAGGCGTTTATTGGGGATAATGTCCCGGGGTCACGCGCGAATAGCGTGTGACCCCGGGCTGCACATATCCGGGCCCTTCAGGCCCAGGAGGCACATAGCACATAGTGGGTATGTTCGACGTACATCCCTACGTCTCGGAACCCTGGGGACTCGGGCGCACCCTTATTCGGCCCAACGGGCCGTAATACGTTTAGCCTGGGGTTCGCGCGTCGAGCGCGTACCCCAGGCTAAAATCGCCCTCCAAAATCCGCCCCAACGGGGCGGTATACGCCTTAATCCCACACATACCGTTCGTCGTATTCCATTTCATGTTTACGCAGTATCTCTCTCAACTCATCTTGAAACGATTTTTTGTGATGATGCGCGGCCTGATTCTGCACATACCTTTTCACTTGCGGCACCAACGAATGACTCACGGAGAAAACGGCGTACCCCGTCTGCCACCGAAAATCCCCAACTTGCGGGAATCTTTCATGCACCCATTTCGACGAACCATGTTTCAGATCTCGCACCATATCCGCGATAACGTCTGTTCGACCAAAGGTATGAAGCAGATGAACGTGGTCCGCAACACCGCCTACTGCGATTACGTCAGCGTCGAGTCCTTTTAGCGTTCCACCAAGGTAGGCGTGCATTTCTGCGCGTACGGTATCGTCGGATAAGTACGGCCTGCGTTCCTTGGTGGAAAACACGAGATGCAGATAGATGCGCGCGAGTGATTGAGGCATGTCGGAGTTCCTCTCCTAGTTATCAACTGGCGGATGTCGACATTCAGGCAATCGAATTCTCGGCGTGCCGCAGGCCGCAGGCGCTTGCGCCGTTGAAGCCCCCAAAAAAGGTTCGGTACGGATTGGCGTGATTCTACTCAAGGGGGTGTCATGGCTTCAGCCTTGTTCTTTGGTGTTGGTTTAAATACGCAATAGATGCCCTCTCCAGGAGTATTCTTTGCTACAGTACGGGAAGTAGCCAGCGGCCTTGTCGATGGGAGTATGTTTCAACATGGGTGCACCCTTTCTGGTCCTCGCAATATTGACCGCGCTTTCCGGGGCATCAGCCCCCACGCAAATACGCCCACCGGACCCAAAGTCCGCTCTGTCCCCGTCCGGGCCACTTGCGGACTCCGAAATCCTGGAACTCCTCGCCCAACCGCACGCCGCCCATGTGTTTGACGCATTCGAAGGCCAAAACGCCTCCAAACGCGCACAAGCCTCAAAGTCGAATGGCCTGTTCGTCGCCGACGGTTTTCCAGTCGATTTTTCTTCGTCGGAGCTATTTGAAAGCCCCTTCGCAACGAATGGTGCCAACGCATTCGTGGCGAGCATTACGAGCCTCGATGCCTTTGCACTGCGCCTCCGTGTTGACTTGTCGCTTCTCGGCCCTTCAGACGAGGTGTTCGTGATTGATCCCGCGTTACCGCGTGCCTTCGGCCCCTACACCAACGCGGACCATGTTGACGGCGGCAAGTGGCTCGCAACCACCCCAGGCGATACCTGCGTGCTCCTCGTACGCACGCCGGAAATCGAACCCCCGCTGTTTTCTCTCGTCTCTGTTTCGCATTTCTATGAAGATCTGGATCGGCAACTGAAAGAGTTGTCCTGCAACAACGACATCGCCTGCGAAACCGATAACGCGCTTGAAGAGAGCGCGACAGGCGTGGGCATGATGATCGTGCCGCAAGGAGATTTCTTTCAGGCCTTGTGCAGCGGCGCATTGATCAACAACGCCGACACCGCGGCATTCGAACCCTACTTCCTCACCTCATGGCATTGTGTTCCCGATATCGTGGACGCCAACCAGGTGGAAATCTTGTGGGATTGGCGGGATGAAACGTGCAACGGCAATGATTCGCCATCGATATCTTCTTTGCCGCGCAGCGATGGCGAACGCCTGCTGCGCACCAGCAGCACATACGACATCACGCTCATGGAACTGGACACCGTCCCCTCGGGCGATTTTGGCCGCGCCTATCTCGGATGGGAAACGCGCGATCCGATCGACGAAGAAGATGTCGTAACGATCCACTTTCCCGTTGGAAGTCCCATGAAAATCAGCTACGGCAACGTGAAAGAGATCGATCAAAACTCGAACGGCTTCACCCGCCAGACTAAAGTGCATTGGGAAGACGGCGTCACCGAAGGCGGCTCTTCCGGAGGTCCGCTATTGCTCGCGGAGGACGACTATCGCATCTGCGGAACGCTCAGCAACGGCCCCGCGCATTCGTGCCTGTCCACGGGTGGCAATGTGGACTGGTACTCATCGTTCCGCGACTTCTTCCCGTCCATCGAAGACTATCTCACCGGCGACACGCCGCCCGTCGTCACGCCAGACCCGCCTGTAACCTGTGCCGCGGAAAAGGCGTTTCCCGGCAACACAACCGTGCTGGATGCGCTGCGCGCATTTCGTGACAATGGCCTTAAGCAATCTTCGCTTGGCGAATCGGTGGTAAAGTTGTACTACGATACAGCGCCCGCGACCGCGCGCGCTGTGGAGCAGTCCTCCTTGCTACGGTGGACCGTGCGCGCTGTCGCAGTACCGGTCGCGCTCGCAAGTAGAATGCTCTGGGACGAATAGGCAACAAGGCTTTCGCAGGGGGAAACCAGTCTTGGACAACGCGGGATACCGTGGCTTTCACGCGCCGCGTTACGCCTATCTGCTCCGCCTACTGGAAGACTTGGGCGCGAACGCAGATTCTCGCATGCTCGATATCGGCGCATCGCACCTGACCGATTTAATGCGCGAAAAGTTCGGCGCGCGCGTCGATACGCTGGGCTTCGGCGAAGATCTGCGCTCGGACCAGGGCAACCACTACTGTTTCAACCTCAACGACGCACAGAGCGCTGACACCTGCCGTACCGATCTCCCTCAATACGACCTCATCGTCATGGCGGAAGTGCTCGAACACCTGTATGTCGCGCCGCAGCTTTCACTCGCTTTTACAAAGAAGTTGTTGTTACCCAATGGACGCCTCATCGTCCAAACACCCAATGCTGCATCGCTTCGAAAGCGCATTAAACTGCTGTTCGGCCAGAATCCATACGAGATGATCCGAATCGATCCGGAAAACCCAGGTCATTACCGGGAGTACACTATCGCCGAACTACGCGGGATTGCGGATGAATTGAATCTTCTCGTTGATCGTTGTGAAACCGGTTTTTATTTCGATACAAGGTTCGTTCACGATGCCGAGGGTCGCTTGGTCCGACACAACCCGTTTGGTGCGATAAAGAACGCCTTCTACCGCAACCTGCCGGGCAATCTGCGCGAAGGCATCACGCTGGTGCTTCGACACAATACGTCTAAGCAAACGTAAGCACGCCGAATTTTTCGGGCTGGTGAAAGCTCAACACCTCGCCAACCGGCGACCACGCTCCCCAATGCGGGTGCGAGTTGTTCTCCGCGCACTTATAGAAGTTGCCGCGCCATTGCTGACCCGACAGGATTCCGATTGCGCCTACATATTTCTCGAAGACCTCATACGGCACAAAATATTCTAAGCGCCATTCCACCGGATCTGGATTCTCTGGTTCTACCGTTTTCGGCATCGAGTGGTACACATCTATGCGTCCTCCGAGTTCCCAAGGCAGATCTTCATAGTTCTTCTTTTTCTTTCCATCCACGTCGATCTCGGTGACATAGCTGATCAGAAACGTGCCGCCGCAATTCATCTCGATGTTGAAATAGCCTTTGTCCGGTTTCGGTTGCACAAAGAACTCCGCGCAGGCATCTTTCCAGACCGGCCCCATGTATTCCGTCGTAATACTGCGCACGTAACGGTCCTTCACCCGAAAGATCAGATGCAATCCGGCGTCGCTGTATAACACCCGCGCCTGGGTCTCGGGATGATGGTCGCTGCTCTTGGGGTGAAACCAATCGATCGCCGCGGTATTGGCGCCCTGCCAAATCTCGCTGTCCCAATCGCCATCCAAATGCGGTCGCGCCGCCGCTGGCTTGATCACATACTGTTTATCTGTCGCCATCGAAAAGCTCTCCAGGTTGTGGGAAACAGTATAGGAGAATCTGCGACATCGATTGAAGGAAACCGTCGCCGGCCTGGCAACGCAAGGCGTCTACTGCCCTATACTACACGCCGCGAGCACGACAGAGAAGGTTGGCGCTTCCAAGACGGACGATGCGATGGCGAGTTAGTGCGAGGGTGCAGTGGGCTTGGGAAGCGCAATCACACTGCTGAGACTATGAGAGGAAGCGCTTGCCGCATGTGAATCCACCGTGGAATCCAACGAAGGCGCGTGCGTGGCTTCCGTATGGCTGGAGGTTTCGGAATGCGTCGTTTCCGGAGCATGTTCCCCAGCGGAATCGGCAGGGGTCGCATGCGCCGCATCTTCGGGCGTGCCAGATGCTACCGGTGCTTCAGGCGTGCTGGCTACCGCAGGCGTGTCCAGCGTGGCACCATCCGTCGGCGCTTCTTCCGCTTCGCCTATGCTTGAACCCAGCATCGAGTCCAGGCTGCTCTCGTCGTAAATGACGAAATCAACGCGTCGATTCTTCGCGCGCCCCTCCGGCGTGTCGTTGGGCGCGATCGGTCGGTGTTCGCCGTAACCACTCGCGGAGAAAAGACTGGGCGGCAAACCCACATCATCGATCAGACTAATGATTACGTTTACTGCCCGCGAAGTGGACAGGTCAAAGTTGTTGCGGTATTTTCCACTGCTAATCGGCAGATTGTCCGTATGGCCTTCGACATGTATGTTGTATTGGCGCGCCCCCAGCACCTCGCCAACAGGCTTTAACAATTCTTTCGCCGCCGGGGTCAAGTCCGCGCTTCCCGCGTCAAACAAAAGATTGTCCGCAAGTTCCATGACAAGCTTCGGACCTCGCGGATCGACTTTCGTGGATACAGACTCGCTGAGGCCGCGCTTTTCCATCAACTTGTCGAGATCGCCTTTGAGCGCCTGAATGCGACGCACGCGCACATCGCCGTCCGCAGTCTTGTGCCGCGAACCTTTGCGCGCATCTCCTTCCGATCGGCTTGGAAGAATGGAATTGCCTGAGATCGGTTGCCCGCCGACACCTACCGAGCTTACAGCGGGTTTTCCGAATGCCTGCGACAAACCGGACGCTAATTTCTTGAACTTCTCGGCGTCCGTGCGCGACATCGAATACATCACAAGGAAGAACACCATCAAGAGCGTGATCAAGTCCGCGTAGGTGATTAGCCAGCGCTCGTCGTTCTCATGCTCTTCAGCATGCCCCTTCTTGAAGTCCATTTGCGTTCAGTCCTTTGCGGGGTCGGTCTTATGCGGCTTTCGCCGGCGTCTTGCCTTTTTCAGACATGAACGACATCAACTTCTGCTTGACGATATGCGGGCTGTCTCCGCCGTAGAGCGAAAGAACGCCTTCCACGATCATGGTCCGGCTCATGGATTCCTCTTTCGCGATCGTGTTGAATTTTTTTGAGATCGGCAGGAACATCAAGTTCGCAAATCCGACGCCGTACAAGGTCGCGATGAACGCCATGGCGATCGACGGACCAAGCGAATCCGGATTGGACAGGTTGCCGAGCACGTGGATCAGTCCGATAACCGTACCGATAATGCCCATCGTCGGCGAGAAACCGCCCGCCGTCTTGTATACGTCGGCGGATACTTTCAATCCTTCTTCTTCGACATAGATTTCCGTCATCATGATTTGCTTCACCAACTCGGGGTTGGTACCGTCAATCACCAGCCGGAGTCCGCGGCGAAGAAACGGGTGATCCACTTTGAGCTTTTGGTTCTCAAGCGCGAGTATGCCTTCTTTGCGCGCAACCGTTGCAAGTTGTACAAACATATCCGTGATCTCGCGCGGTTCAATTCCGGGCTTGCGGATGAGTAGTCCTGTCTTCTTGACGGTATCCAGCACTTGATGGAGGGTGTAACACGTGACGGTGGAGCCGAAGGTACCGCCGGCGATCAGCATCAGTGCCGATGGCGCGTACAACGAATCGAGGTGGGCGCCTTCCATCAACGCACCGGCGATGATGGCGCCGAAGCCGGAGACCAGCCCTATAATTGTCATCGGTTCCATGTGCGCGAATCTCCTTCGTGCGAATGGCTAGAACACGTGCGTGCAGCGCAACTGCACACGCGGCAATTTTATCAGACGATGTCAATAATTTCCATAAGTTTCTACTATATCGTAAATACCTAATATAAAAAGACTTATAAAATTGCTTGCGGGATTTGCGGAGCAGGACAACTATAACAACACTAGGATTTTACGCCATGAACAGCCCGTATATCAAGACTTCAATACAAGAAAAACTCTGGGTCGTCTCGCTCGATCGACCCGAAAAACGCAATGCCATCACCTTCGATATGTTGATGCACCTCGGCGAAGCCGTCGCCGAAGTTGACCAACACCCCGAATTGAGGGCCGTAATCGTTCGCGCCGAAGGCCCCGTCTTCTCGGCAGGAATCGACATCGCCTCTCTCATGGAAATGCGCAACACCGTAGGCGAAGCAAATCTCGCCCGATGGCTCCGCCGCGGCGCAGATCGATTGCAGTACGCGCTACACCTCATCGAGAGCACAGAACTGCCGGTCATCGGGGCGCTCCAAGGCAAGGTCATCGGACTAGGACTGGAACTCGCGCTCGCCTTTGACCTTCGGGTTTGCACGCCCGACTGTCAGTTCAGCATTCCGGAGTCGCGCATGGGCCTCGTCGCCGATGTCGGCGGCACCACGCGTCTCTCCCGCACAGTTGGGCCCGCGCGCGCAAAGGATCTGCTCATGACCGCGCGTGCAATCGGCGCGGAAGAAGCGCTCGGCTGGGGATTGGTCAACCGCATCGCAACCAATGGCGACGCTTTCGAAGAAGCATCACGGCTCGCGGACCAAATCGCACAGAACGCGCCCCTGGCGGTGGGCATGGCAAAGCGAATCGTCGATCAGGGCGACGGCTTGGATAAGCATTCGCAGATGGCCATCGAACGCTGGGCGCAAAGCCAACTGATTGCGACCGACGATGTCATCGAAGCGGCAATGTCTTTCATGGAAAAACGGCCCGCAAACTTCCAAGGCAAGTAAATCCATGATCGCGTGCAAGTGGATGCTCTCTCAGCGTGCGGCCTGAACTATTCACGATCGTCGGCGCGACGTTCTACGCGTACCGCACGCTTTTGGCGACATCGTTCGTGGTCTGCACGCTGCTCGCCGTGCGCGAGAGCCGAAAACGCCCCGGCGGCATTGAACTTTCCCCCGCCATCGGCATCTGGGCGATGCTGGGGTCGCTCCTCGGCGCGCGCATTTTCTTTGTGCTGCAATACGGCGAACCCTCCGAGTTGTGGCGAGCGCTTCTGGTCTGGGAAGGGGGCCTCGTCTTCTATGGCGGGCTCATAGGAGGTCTCGCGGCTGCCGCGATCCATCTCGCCCTGAGAGGCACGCCCTTCCTCAACGCAGCCGATAGCGTCGCACCTTATCTCGCCTTGGGCGAGGCAATAACCCGTGTCGGGTGTTTCCTGAATGGGTGCTGCTGGGGAACCATGTGCACCTGGCCCTGGGCAGTGACGTTTCCACCCCATAGCCCTGCCTTCTCCCAACAAGTGCACGACGGCCTGCTATCGCCGGAAGCCAGCCACGCCCTGCCGGTCCACCCAACCCAACTGTATATGACCTGCGGGCTTGTTTTGGTCTGTCTCGTGCTGAAAGGTGTCCTGGTTCGCCGCCCCCCGGCAGGTGTGGTATTCTTCGGGTACCTGCTGTTGTATGGCCTTCTGCGATTTCTCGTCGAATTGGTGCGCGGCGACAGCGCGCATTCCGTCGGCGGGATTACAGTGTCGGGCGCGGTCAGCCTGACACTGCTTCTATTCGGCGCGGTCGCGTGTATTTACGCGGCGCGCAAGCCTGGGAGTCAACAGACATGAACCGAGCCCTTATAGCCGCAACTTTCCTGTTGCTGCCGCGGCTGGCCCTTGCCCAACCGATCGATGTCTCAAAACTGACGGGAGAAGACTGGTACGGGTTGTACCTCAATGGCCAGAAATCCGGGTTTCTCATGAACGCGGTATCGGTCGAAAACGACGGCACGATCTCCGTGGTCGAAGATGCTCGGTTCAAGTTGATGATGAACGCAATCCCTCAGGATCTTCAGACATTCTCCAAGCGCACTTATGCCGCGGATGGCAGCCTGCTCGGTTTTGTTCAGGAAGTTAAGGACAGCACTGGCAATTCCCGATTTGAAGGAAAAGTCGATGGGGGGACCATGAAAATGACGTCCACCATCGGCGGAACTCGCAAAGAGGAAACCCTGGAAGCGCCAAAGGAAAATCTGCGCGACGCGTTCAAGCAGTCCATGCTCGCAAACCCGGATGCCAAAGTGGGCGACAAAATTTCGTATACCTTCTTCGAGCCGATGCTCTCAGCCGAAACGCGCGGGGTTTGCGAAATTATCGCCGTCGAGACCCGCACGCTGGAAGGCGTGCCCACGAAAGTCTTCCGAATCGCTACACACGATGAATTCACCGGGCTCGACACCGTTTCCATTGTGACCGAGCATGGCGCGCTGCTTGAAGACGTCGTCGCCAGCATGATTACCATGCGACTGGAATCGAAAGAAGCCGCGCAGGACGTCAACTACGTCAATGACGTGCTGGTTTCGAACGCGGCATATCTTGACGAACCCATTCTGAATGCGCGCACGCGAGAGAGTCTGCGGCTGATTGTGAAGGGCCCGTTGACTTCCGCCCACCTCTTCAACGACGAAAGGCAGTTCTTCACGCAAAAAGGCGATGCGTTCGAATTTACCGGCCGCGCTATTTCGCTCGCGGGATTCACGCCCGCGCAGATCCCCATCACCGAACCGAGCGTGGCCGAATGGCAGAAACCGACTCGTTTTATCCAAAGCGACGACCCTAAACTCATTGCGAAAGCCCGCGAGATCGTCGGCGATGAAACGAATTCCATGAAGATCGTCGAAAAACTTTCGTCCTGGGTAAATGACAATGTTCAAACAACTTTTTCCGCGCGGCTTACGAACGCACTCGAAGTGCTGAACAGTCTCGAAGGCGATTGCACCGAGCATAGCGTGCTGTTTATCGCGCTCGCGCGCGCCGCTGGCCTGCCAGCGCGCGAGGTCGCCGGTCTGATTTACATGGACGGCGATAGACCCGGCTTCTACTTTCACCAGTGGGCAAAAGTCTGGGTTGGCAAATGGGTGGACGTAGATCCCACCTGGGATCAATCGCTCGCGGATGTTACCCACATCAAATTGGGGGAAGGCGATTTGTTCCAGCAAGCCCAGCTCATTCCGATCATCGGACGCATTCAGGTTGAAGTGGTGGATGACAACGCTGCAAACTGACGGCGACCATTAGGCTGCTGCCCGCAGTAAGTGGGATGGGGTGATTCGGAAAGTGATTCCTATTGATCGCGGAGGACGCATGCGCACATTCCGTTTATGTTCGTTCGTGGCGCTCGCTGTTGCCCTGCTTGCAGGTTGCGGCACTACAGGCGGCCTGTCGGAGCCGAAGCCCCAGCCCGTCGATTCCCTCGAATTGCACCAGCAGGCCGACGGCATGCTCGATTACCTGGACGGCAAATCGGCCGCACTCCCCCAATCCCTGCTCGAGGGTGTACCACTCGCAAATGAAAACGACGACACCGTCAAAAAACTGATGGATGTCTCCGCGATGATGCGGGAAGGTGCGGACGAAATCGCTGCCCTTAAATCCCGCGGCGTACTCGGTGAAGACAATCGCGGGTACCTCGTCCTGCGAAACAATGACCGCATCGTCGACGCCGCCGAGAAGAATGTGCTGCAGAAAGTAATGGCAACGGAGAACGACCTGCGAAAAGAGTTCTATCGCGCCATGGCGCGCACCCGCGAAGAACGCGGCCTCACGCTCACCCGCGTCGAGCGCGTCTTCGCCGCGAGAAGGATCGCGCGCGCGACGCAAGGCAGCATCGTCCAACTGCCTTCCGACAAAGCCGAATTCGAGTTGCTCCTTTCCACGCCGCTCGCCAAAACCATGGGCGACGCCTTTCAACCCGGCGCATGGGTCGAAATTCCGTAGGGCGCGAACCTTGCCGCGACCGCCCGGACAATCCATAATTGTGTGATGCCCGATATCCCGCAAACACCGGCCGTCGCCACCTCTGATCCAGCGCCGGTCACGCGCGCAGGCGCGATTCGCTTTGTCGCCACGTTCCTGGTGCTCACAGCCATTTTTCTCACGCTTGGGCGCTACGCCGTAAACACGGCCCCGATGAACTGGTACCTGTTTCAAGTAGCGCGTCAGACCTCGTTCATGCTGAATGTAACCGGCGATGCATGCACGATAGAAGACGTAGAAGCCCATAAAGGACGTGGCGATGCAATTCGAACTGCAATCGACGCGTGGCATCGCGGCGAAGACGATGCGCAGGAAAAAGTAGTCGTCGCGGGGGAGCCGCCCTCGCGCTATGACGTATGGCGCTATCGCGCGGCAAAACTCGCGCGCGACCTGCGAGTCGAACAGCGCTATCTCGCGATGACGCGCCCAGTGCCCCGCCCCGCCATTGCCACTCCCGAACAGCGTATCGCGTATTTGCGCGACTGCCTCGACAGTCTCGTCGCCTCGACGCGGCGGGAGTCGGGTGACAATGTTACCCTCATCATGGCCAATGGCCTCAGCGACATTATTGCCGCGGCCGATGAACTGCTAAGCGCGCTCGAAGGCGGCGCGCGTCCGGCCGCCGGCGCGCTTGAAGAAGCCCTTCGCCAACTCGAATCCGAAATCGAGCGGGGCCGCGCCGGCCAGGAAAGTTTCTTGCGGGGCCGCGTCGCAAATCTCACGACACAGATTCAGGATAGGCTTGGGCCCTTGGTCATGTTTGTCGCGCGAGACGACCCTGCAGACATGCGCCGCTTCAACTTTCACCTCGTTCCCGACTGCGGTGCCCTGCCATCCATGTCGATCTATCTTGCAGCCCTGCTCGCATTTCCGGCTTCCTGGCGCAGTCGTCTACTCGGTATCGCCTTCGGCTTGCCGATCCTTTACGCAGTCAATCTGATTCGCCTGGTATGCCTTGCATTTATCGGTGCATACCCGCAGAGCAACGA
>CALEZK010000580.1 GCA_937928585.1 uncultured bacterium
ATGTAGTAAATGAAGATCAATTACGCCGGGACTTGCGAAACCTGATTCCCGACTATATGATTCCCTCCGCGTTTTATTTCGAAGAGAATTTGCCGAAAAACCCAAACGGCAAAGTGGACCGCAAACGCATCAGGGAAAAATACCTTGCACTTGACGAGGAAAGGCGGATGAAATGAGCAAAATAATTCTCTTTGGCTCAGGAAAGATAGCCGATGTGGTATATCACCAGTTGAAGCATGACAGCCCGCATGAAGTGGTGGCGTTTACTGTTGACGGCGAGTTTCTATCCCAGAAGGAGAAGTGGGGCTTACCAGTAATTGCCTTCGACGATGTCCTTAACGCCTACCCGCCCAATGACTTCAAGATGCTGGTGGCGGTTGGGTATCAGGATTTAAATCGCTTTCGCGCACGCAAATACGAGGAGGCAAAGGCCAAAGGCTATGCATTGATCAGCTATGTTAGTTCGCGTGCGTCGAACTTCAGCAACATTGAGATCGGCGATAACTGCCTGATCCTAGAGAATGCAGTTATCCAGCCCTGCACTAAAGTGGGTAACGATGTGTTCTTCTGGAACGGTAATCACTTGGGGCACCATGCGAGCATCGAAGATCACTGTTACGTGGCTGGGCAGGTGGTTATTTCCGGTGCCGCCACGATCGGGCCTTATTGCTTCCTTGGCGTAAATGCCACCATTGGACATGAAGTCACCATTGGGAGGGAGAGTTTTATTGGCGCAGGCGCACTGATTACCAAGAATGTTCCGGCCAAAAGTGTTTACATCGTCCCCGATACGCCCAAGTTCCGTCTGGATTCGGATTCTTTCCTTAAATTGACCAAGATGAAGTGATGAGTGCCATGAAACGAACAGAACTTGATGCTTATGTATGTCCGGCAACGAAAAAAGCGTTGACTTTGCAGGTCCGGGAGGAACGTAATGGGGAGATCATCTCCGGCAGTCTGGTTTCGCCAGCCGGAATGGAATATCCCATCATGGACGGCGTGCCCGATTTAACCTACCCGGCCCGACTCTCGGATACCGAAGAACATGTCCGCGCATTTTATGATGCGCGCGGCGATGCTTACGATGAGAACTTGCATTTCACCTTCGATACCCACGGCGAAAATGAGACCGAGGTGCGTAATAAATTTGTGGATGCGCTCGACCTGCAGCCATCCTCACGGGTATTGGAGATTGCCTGCGGAACCGGCCGGGATTCGGAAGTCATTGCGCCCAAGCTGGGAGTGGATGGCGAATTTTGCCTGACGGATATTTCACCGGAATTATTGAGCCGCTGCCGCAAGAAACTTAAGGCGGATGTACCTCTTGTTTACAGCCTCTCAAACGCCTTATATTTGCCGTATCCAGACCACTACTTCGATGCGGTTTATAGTTTTGGCGCCATCGGCGAATTTTCCGATATCAAGAAATGTATCACGGAGATGGTACGGGTGAGCAAGGTCGGCGCGAAGATCGTTATCGGTGATGAGAGCATCCCGCCGTGGTTGTTGGATACCGAGTTCGCTAAAATCCTGTTGGCAACAAATAAACAATTTTCGGCACGTGTGCCATTGGAATCGATGCCTGTTGAAGCTAGAGATGTCCGCCTGCGCTGGTTAATTGGCGGCGTCTTTTATCTGATTGATTTCAAGGTTGGAGACGGTGAGCCGAAAGGTAACTTCGACATCGTGATACCCGGCGTACGCGGCGGCACACTGCGGACGCGGTATTTCGGCTTGCTCGAATCCGTTACGCCTGAAACCAAAAAGTTGATCGAACAGGCACGCGCAAAACGTGGCATCAGCATGCATCAATGGCTCGAAGAGGTGATCAAACCGGCGGCCATGAGGGACTTGGATATGGAGGAACAACCTTGAATTGGCAAAAGAGGGGCTTGGTCTTTTCGCCGGATGGAAAAGATTGGATGAAAACTCACGCGCAGGTTCCAACACCGCTGGATTGCGGCGATGTGATCCGCGTGTACTTTTCCTCCCGTCCCGAAAAGAGCATGAGCCAGACCACCTTTGTGGATTTGGACGCAAAAGACCCATCCAAAGTGTTGTATGTAAACCCCGAACCCATCTTGGAATTGGGCAGCCCTGGCACATTCGATGAGCATGGCATTATGCCCAGCTGCGCCGTGCGCGACGGAGATAAGGTCTATCTGTATTACAGCGGCTGGTCGCGCGCCGGTTCCGTGCCGTACACCAACTCCACCGGCTTGGCGATCAGCGCGGATGATGGCAAGACCTTCAAAAAAGTCAGTGCAGGTCCCATCCTTGCAAAGAACTTTTACGACCCCTATTCCGCGACTTCTCCGTGCGTGTTGAAGAACTCCGACGGCTGGCACATGTGGTATTGCTCGGGAACCGGCTGGTTGAAAGTCGGCGAGAAGTACGAACATATCTACGACATCAAATACGCTCATTCACAGGATGGGATTTTGTGGGCGCCCACCGGCGATGTGGCGATTGAAACTGAAAAGGAAGGCGACGCGCTGACCCGTCCGTATGTGATTCAATGCGACGGTCTCTATCACATGTGGTTCTGCTATCGAGGCAGCCGCGACTTCCGCGATGGCGTAGATGCCTATCGCATCGGCTATGCTTCTTCGCGCGACCTGACCTCGTGGCAACGAGATGACCCGCAATCTGGAATTTCCCCATCTGTCAGTGGATGGGACGCAAAGATGATCGCGTATCCCTCCATCGTGGAATCTCAACGTCGAACATATATGTTCTA
>CALEZK010000581.1 GCA_937928585.1 uncultured bacterium
CGTCTGAACCGCGCATTGTCCGAGGCAACGCTCTTCAACGACGCCGAAGAGCAAAGCGCATTGAACGCCATCGCGGAATGGGCCGAGAAAACCGAAGACGGCAGCCTTTCCGATCTGCCCTTTGTGCCGCCAAAAGAAGTGTGGGGGAGTTGCTGTTCCGAAGCGGATTCCTGCCGCCTATCCAATTGCCCCACTCCCAAGCGCTGCTTTCTGGGCAAGGCGCGTCGCGATGTCGCCAAGGCGGACATCATCGTCGTGAACCATCACATGCTCTTCTCCGACCTCGCCATCAAGCGCGAGGTGGGGAATTTCTCCGCACTCGCGGTGCTGCCTTCATATCGTCGCGCGATTATTGACGAGGCCCACAGCGTTGAAGATTCCGCCACGGAATACTTCGGCGCGGAAGCCACGCGCTCCGGCGCGCTCGCGCTAATTGGTCGCTTCATCCGCATCGAACGGGGCCGCGAGCGCGGCCTATTGCCGTTTCTCGCGATGCGACTTATCAAAGAAAAGAGCAGTCTTTCGCTAGCAGACGTCGAGAAGGTTCTCGATGCGATTGACAACCAATTGCAGCCCGCGCTTGCCGCCGCCCGCGATGCGCTCGTCGCCGCGTTCGATTCAATTCGCCACCTCACTGCCGAACGCTGCGGTCAACTCGGCCGCGATATCAAATGGCGTCTCACGCAGCAAGTGCTCAACGATGAGGACCTTCGCGAGATTCATTCCGTTTACGTTATTCCCGCCGTCGAAGAGGTAATCCGATGCGCGGACGCCGCCACTGCGGTCCTCGAATTATTAAAGAAAGCAAAAGCCGAAGACCTCGTCGCCGATCCGCCCTTTCTGACGGAACTGTACCAGTTGGAAGCGTATCGCGACCGCCTGATTCGCCTTTCCAACACCCTCGCGGAGGGCACAAACGATACCCTTGCACCCAATACCGTGCGTTGGATCGAAATCGAATCGGACAACACCAACATCGTACGCATAGTCCGGTGTCCCCTGGAAATTGCGGAACCGCTTGCGGATTGGGTTTATGGGAATCTTCACACGCTCGTCATGACCTCCGCTACGCTCAGCGTGCGCAAGAAGTTTGACTACTTCAATCATCGCGTCGGTCTTGATCGCGTGCCCGATCGCTACCCGGAAGGTCGCGCCATCGATTCGCCCTTCGACTATGCATCGCAGGCAATGCTCTGCATCCCCACCGACTTGTCTACGCCGGACGCGCGTTCCTTTCATGACGATACCGTCGCAAGCGTCCGCGAGGTCCTGCGCATAACTCGGGGCCATGCATTCGTGCTCTTCACGTCGTTCTACGCGCTCGATTACGTCCACCGGCGACTCGAACCCGAACTGAAAGCCGCCGGCATAACAGCCCTCAAACAGGGCTCAGCGGCGCGTACACGTCTGCTGGATCGGTTCCGCAGCGACAGCTCAAGCGTGCTCTTTGCAACCGACAGCTTCTGGGAAGGCGTTGACGTGCCGGGCGACGCGCTGCAATGCGTGATACTCACGAAACTTCCGTTTCGTGTTCCCACCGAACCCATCCTCGAAGCGCGCTCCGAGGCCATCGAACACGCCGGCGGAAACCCCTTCATGGAATATACGGTCCCCCAAGCGGTCATAAAATTCCGGCAGGGTTTCGGACGATTGATTCGCCGCAAGACCGATCGCGGCGCCATCGTCGTGCTTGATCGACGCGTCCTGACCAAGCACTATGGAAAAGTCTTTATCGAATCGTTGCCGGGCCTCAAAGTGGTCTCCGGCCCGAGTCAGGGTGTCTACATGGCACTGGAAAAGTTCTTTCAAAGAACAAGCGGGGAATAACATGAGCACAGATATAAAAATTGACGTTTCGCGAGCAATGGCCGATGCCGTTGGTGAAGAACACGGCATCACCAAGGCGGAATTGAAGGAAATCGAGCCGCGCATTGCCGAAGCACACGCAATCCTCCGGAAAGAACGCGCAGATGGAATCTACGGTTTCTGGAGCCTCCATGACGATAAGAAGACGCTCGCGGACGTAGAAGAAACGGCCAGCGAGCTCCTGAAAAAAGGATTCGAAAACCTTGTCATACTCGGCATAGGTGGTTCTGCCCTCGGCACCACCGCGCTGGTCACCGCCTTGCGGTCAAAGTTCTACAATCTGCTTTCCAGGCGCGCTCGTGGCAATCATCCCCGCATCTTCGTCGTAGACAACATCGATCCCGACACCTTCAAGAAGGTTATGAAGCTCTGCCCACCGCAGAAGACCCTCTACAATGTCATCTCAAAGTCCGGCAATACCGCGGAAACCATGAGCCAACTGATGATTGCCGTTGAAGCGATCGAGAAGAAGTTCGGCAAAGGCGGAGTCAAGGATCACGTCGTCGTCACCTCCAATCCCAGGGGCCAGGGCGCATCCAAGAGTCTCCTGCACCCCGTCGCAGACGAATATGGCCTCAAGTCGTTCGACATGCCACTAAATGTAGGCGGTCGTTTCTCGGTGTTCTCCACGGTAGGACTTTTCCCCGCGGCGATGTTGGGCATGGATCTCGACGCGATGTTTGAGGGGTGTGCAGCCATGGACGCGCGATGTGCAAAAGCGGATTTGCGCGAAAACCCCGCCTATCTCCGCGCCGCGATACAGTATCTCGCCGATACTCGCAAGGGCAAAGTGATGTCCGTCATGATGCCGTACTCGGATGCCTTGCGCGACGTCGCCGACTGGTATTGCCAGCTCTGGGCGGAAAGTCTCGGCAAGCGTACCAGCCTAAACGGCGAAGAGGTCTTCACAGGCCAAACGCCCATCAAAGCCCTTGGCGCAACAGATCAGCACAGCCAGATTCAACTCTATCGCGAGGGTCCCAACAACAAGATCATCAACGTCCTCGAAGTCGGCCGCTTCGACTCGTCCTTGAAAATCCCCGACACGCTCAAGAGTCTCACCGATCTGAACTACCTTCGCGGCAAAACCATGAACAAATTGATGGCCGCGGAATTACAAGGCACCGTCGACGCGCTTAAATTGAGCAAGCGCCCCGTCTCGCGCATCACGCTGCCGCGTGTGAATGAACATACCGTCGCACAACTCTTGTACATGCTCGAAGCGGAAACCGCCATGGCGGGTCGCCTCTACAATGTCAACACGTTCGATCAACCGGGTGTCGAAGAAGGAAAGACAATCGCGCGGGAATTGATGGGAGGGAAGGGGTGAGCGTACCTTCCCCTCAGGTTCCGGAATACGGCGACAACGGCGACTTCATCGGCGCCCGCAGAATGCGGCGAGCCTTTCGCTGGGCGGTCGCGCTCGTAGTCGCGTTTACGATCCTCCTCTGGATTGTCGAACAGTTCTGGCGTTATCCCCAGGAAGAACGCCTATACCTGAGCGCCCTGACGCTTCTCCCCGAGCAAGGAAGAAACTTCCTGCGTGAGGCCGTCAAGGTCGATGAAGCAGGATCCTCTCCGTCGTCGCGCTACCTCGAAGCGCTCGCCGAACGAGAACAGTCGGACCTCGTCATTTCCGCGTACAAGCCGAACGGGGGGCTTGAAGATCGATTTGA
>CALEZK010000582.1 GCA_937928585.1 uncultured bacterium
TTTCTCTGACTCTTCCGGCTTAGTCTCGTCTGGCGCGGCTTCACCCTCGCCAGCCTCTTCGGCCGGTTCATCTGCGGGTGGTGTGCCAAGTTCTTTGGCTTCTTCGCCAACTTGCGGCGCCTGCTTTGCAACCTCAAGAACATCTGCAGCCGGGATAATGATAGGCAGCATGTTATCGGAACTGCCGCCGAACATACCCATCATGCCACTGTCCCCGGTGCTTTTTACCGTGCGAAGCACGCAAATTCCGATCGGGTTTCCGTCCAACGCAATTGCGGGTGACCCCAAATTCGTCTGTGTCGGGTCGTTCCCCATGACATAAAAAGTACGCGGGCGAGTTACGATTGCATTGATCCGCTCCAGAGAAACCGAGTACTCGCGACTCGCAACTCGACCAAGGCGATTCAAGGTAATAATTGGATCCAAGACACCCGGAGTCGCTGCCGTCGCCAAATCCAGTGCCGGCAAAGGCTCCTTCGGCGCTTCAGTAGGTCGAAGGAACGCGAGATCCAGATCGCGGTCCCGCAGGACAATCTGGGCCGGAATCTCCGTGCCGTCATTCTGAAGGATTTGAAGGTCGCTGATTGTGCTCTTGATCTCTATTCCTTCGCGGCCACCTGCGCTAAGCATGTCTTCCAGCATGGCGGTCGGATCGGTCGCGTTGAGTGAAAGCACCGTCAATCCAGAAGGGTCAATAACTGTGCCTGTGGCCTCGGACTTCGATTCCTCTTCGCTCGAACCGAACTGGGGCATGGAAAACTGCTGCTTCACAACAATACGCACGGTAACGACGCTGCCTTTGCTTTTTTCAAGCACGGCACGCCCCTTTTCCGCGATCTCGTCGGCGAAGGCGAGACCGCTAAAGGCCGCGGTAAGAAGCGTCGCTCCAGATAAAATGCGTCCGAGCATTGTTAGTCCTTTCCACCAAGGGGCACGGAGTCCCACTTGGGTTCTATTTCGAGAAAAGCACTGTAAATTCCGCGCTCCACAAGGAACACGGCTGTTTTGGCTTTCGCCGTTTTCAATTCATCCATCTTTTTCTCAACGTCGGCGCTACTCGATACAGGGGTATCGTTAATGCGTATGATCAGGTCATTGATGTTCACGCCGCCGATGTCAGCCCAACCGCCGCGCTCCAGTTTTGTGACAAGCGCGCCCGCCTTGTCGTCCGCCCACTTCTCTTTCACTTTATCGAGGAAGGTGATATCTCGAACTGTGAATTCGAAGTTTACGTCTTCGTACGATTTCATTTCGCGCGCCAATCGTGGACTGGCGGTGAGTTCAACCGTTAACGCTTGCTTTTCTTCACCGCGAATAATCGAAAATTCAGCTTTCGAACCAACTTTGTATTGGCGAACGAGGGCGGAGAGCTCTTCGTAATCTTCAGGCGCGGCGGCTTCGAGAGGTTCGCCATCGACTGCAACGATAAGATCGCCTACTTTGAATCCGGCGGCCTCCGTGGTGGTGCCGGGATACACCTGAACAACACGGAACCCTTTCAGCGAAGGATTACCAAGCAGTTTTGCCATATCGCGCGTGATCACTTGAGTTTCCATCGCAAGCCAGGACTTTTCCACGTCCTTACCGGGATCTGGGGGTTCTTTGATTCCAACATTCACTACGGTCATGTAGCGGGCGATGCGCCGTTCGAATTCGACGATTACCGGCACAGGGTCTTCCTGCCCCTCGAGTAGTTTTGCTGTCATGTCGCGAAGCGCAGTGACGTCTTTTACCGGTTGACCATTCACGCTGAGCAATACGTCTCTATCACGAATCTCCGGCTTGGCTTCACCCATGGGGCCGCCCGTGCGCACCGAAGTGACAAGCACGCCGTCGGTGCTCTCACGCTTCATCTCACGCGCGTTGATGAGAGAAACGTTCCGTACCGTCATCCCCCACTCTTTGAACTCGTCTTGTTGCGGTTCGACTTCTTCGTAACGCTTGGGCGTTACGCTGATAGTCTGTTCTTT
>CALEZK010000583.1 GCA_937928585.1 uncultured bacterium
GCCATTACTTTTCATCGCCGCGTTTCTGCTGATGAAGCGCAAGGGGAGTATGTATTACCCGCTCTTTCTGGCGGTCGGTGGCGGCATCTTGGTCCAGGTGGTACTCGTCATGCACGAGTATTTCCCGTCTCGATACTTCAAATACATCTTAATCGGCGCGCTCTTGATTGTCGTCGTGCGGGTTCTCGTGCAGGTGATTCGACTGCTCGCCCATCCGCGACCCGAAGCACTGCGGCGTCAATATAGAGAGGCTTACGAACGCTTCCTCTGTCCTGTATGCGAATTTCCAATTCGGACTGGCCCTAGAAGGTGGTTGTACTGGACCCGGCGCACGGTGCATAAGGTGTATCCCCAGATGCTCCAGCAAACAACTCAGGAGGAACGATACACCTGCCCTGCCTGCGGTTCTGCGCTGCTGGATTCATGCCCGTCCTGCCAGCGCGTGCGCCATACGATGTTGCCGCACTGCGAGCACTGCGGCGCGAGTAACGGAGATTCCCCGGCTATTTCACATTCATAGTGGATTTGCTACAGGAATGAATCCACCAGTCGGCACACGCTCTGTGCCGCCTGCGTGATGAACGGACGCTTGTTCCACTCTTCTAAAGTAAGTTTGCGACTGTTCGCCATGTACCGCGCCTCGATCTCCCGATGCTTTCGCACGATACCTTCGTCATACACGATGAGGCAGATTTCATTATTCAGCGCGAACGATCTGATATCCACATTGTTCGAACCTATGACCGAAATGGAGTCGTCCACAGTCATGTGTTTCGCGTGCAGAAAACGCGGCTCGTACAAATGGATATGTACACCAGCCTCAAGCACCTCCTCGTAAAACGACTGCTGCGCAAAGCCAACAAAAAACTGGTCGCGCTGTGCAGAGAGTATCAAGTGAACTTCTACGCCCGTTGCGACCGCCGTTCGCATCGCCTGTAGGAGGGGCTCGTCGGGGATGAAGTAGGGTGTCGTGATGACAACGCGCTTCTCTGCATCGTGAATCATGGCAACGATGAGATTCTGTATCCCGCCACCTTCATAACCAGGGCCGCTCGGCAAAACCTGTGCTTGGACATTTCCCTTGGCAACCGGATCAGGAAAAAGGTTGTCTTCTTGTATTACGTTCTCCAGTTCGAAATACCGATCCGCAAGGAAGGAAACCTGCAACTGCGATACAACTGGCCCCTCCACCCGTGCTACCAGCTCCTCAAAAATGAGCCCCTTCTTGAAGTCCGAAGACACGATGTTCTGGGAGCCGACATGACCAATCACGCCATCGATCACCGCTATCTTGCGGTGGTTGCGCAAATCAAATCGCGCGGTATTCGCGTGAAAAAGTCCTACGGGCATCACGGGCGTCACTTCGATTCCTCCCGCGCGCAACTTTTCCGTGATTCGTCCAAGAAATGGACGGGAACCCAAATAGTCGACAAGGACTCGGCATGCAACCCCTCGTTTAGTCGCGCGGTCGAGCGCGTCTGTTACTCGCGCACCCACGATATCGTCCGCAAAAATGTAGAACAGCAGATGAACGTGCGACTTCGCTCCGTCAATGTCGTCGATAAGCTGCTGAATGCTGGCGTCGTAGTCGTCCAGCAAGGTCACCGCATTGCCAGAAGTGACGGAGAACCGACTCAGCGCCGTCGCCAACCGCGCGGCTTGCCCGACAATCGTCGGGACGTCCTTCTGCTCGGGAGGTCGATGGATACTCCATTGTGTCGTCGCCTTCTTAACCCACTCGCTGGCGCGTTGCTGTAAATCCACGCGCTTTTTAGGCAGGTAAATGCGCCCGAACCACCAATAGACAAGTATTCCCACAACAGGCAGAAAGAAGATGAAAAGAAGCCATGTCCGCGCAGCGGAAGGTGTCCTGCGCTGCGGAACATAAATGAGCATGGCTATGCGAATCACCCATTCAGCGGTGAGATATAATGCGCCGAGTGAGGGAAGAAAGGTAAGATCGGGAAGTATTTCGAGCAAACTGTCTACGGTGGACTCCTTCACGATGCCAGTCGCTATCGCGTTCCTTCTATCTTACCGTAACCAAGATGGGCCCATTCGTTCCAGACGTGTGGGTGAAGGTGCCGCGAAGCGTCTTTTCCCCAACTTCCACTCTCGCCAGGTATGTGCCAAAAAAACCGCGGAAAGAGCAAGCGCCTTCCGGGTCGGTAATATCGTGCTGCTGAGTCGTCCACTGTTCTTGGATAAGGCGTTTGAGCACGTTGTACGCGGGCTTTGGCGAAAGGTCTTCTCGAAGCAAGCCGCCGCCTTTCAGCCATGACTTCGCATCACAAAGGTCCCACCAGGTGATTGCGTCCACTGCCGGGTGCGCGAAACAAACGGTATAAAACTGTTCCGTGTATTCCGCCTGCGAGGTTTCGTCCCACACGCCTGCGACGGTCGAACCTGTAATGGCCATCCCGCCTGATGTCGGCGTGAACTCAGTGATATGGAGCCGCTTGCCAAGTGTCGCGTACTTGTCCAGCGTACTCTTGACGCGGCTGAGCGGAAATCGCATCGTGCGTGGTTCGTGTGCCTGTATCCCCACGCCATCGAATGGGACTTCATTTTTGATCGCGGTTTCCAGAAGCGCGAAAAATGGGGGATAGCCATCGGCCATGACCTGGTAATCGTTAATGATAAGGGTGGCGCTGGGATTAGCCTCGCGCGCCCATCGATACGGCGGGTCTACGCGGACGCCGCGCGCATGGGACGGTTCGTTGACCACCTCCCAGATATCGATCTTCCCTTTATATCGACCCACTATCTCGCGCACGCGTGCCTCCTGCAATTGAGCGTCTGGTTGTCCATTTGCCCAACGTGGCATCGCGGCTTCATGGTCCCACAACAAAGGATGACCTTTAATAGTGATTCCACGCTCGGTGCACCACGCCACGATAGCATCCGTCCGTGCGTAGTCTGGCTTGCCTTTAACTTGCTCATACGAACGCCAATAGAAGCCGGTGGTGGCATAGTTGAAGAGTGCCTGGAACCGTTCCTTGTACAGTGCGTTCTCGCGCTCAGTGGCAAAGGCGTCGAAGCCAAAGATGTTGCAGCCAAAGAGAAAAGCGTGCGACTGAAGCTCCAGCTCCATCGGTGCGTTGACTATATTGCGGCCCCGATCGTCGACTATGCGGACCACGCAGTCGCTTTTTCGGATGCTCTCAATGGCCTGCCGCGCGTTCGTCAACGTTGCGGCGTCGGCCGCGGAAAGATCTGCGTCCCAATTCCTGCCCCACGCGGTTGGATCTCCCAATCTTGCATCAGGCCCGGCCACAAACCAGTCAATGTACAGATTGCGGTCTTCGCCGTCCTCGTAGAAGTCATTGTCGAACGTCAGCGCAATCTTGTGTAAACCCTTTGGAACTGCCAGTGAAAATGTGTAGACCGTGGGAGAGGTGCTCGTAACATAAATGTGCCCCTTCATTACATCATCGATCGAGATGCCTAATCTAGGTCCTTGGCCGGCCGCCAGTGTGCCGTAGGCCCGAACGCGAACCTCCAGCGTGTTCGATGTTCGCACGTCCACATAGTCGCCAATCTCTCCGTTTGTCCAAAGGTTCCACACGCTCCCGTTCGCGGCTTCACCGCCAACGGAACGCACGCGGGCACTCTCCGCCTCGATTCGAACTTCCTCCGCATAAGTTGTAATGCCGATCACCAGGAAAAATACGAGCATCCGGACAATGGCGCCTGCATCCCATGAAAGTTCGATTCGCAAAATCTTAGCTCTCCAAAGAGCGTTCATATTCGACATCTGTAAAGTTTGACGCTCTGAGCAGATTCGCAATCGGATCGGCGCTCTCGCTGCAAAAACCAAGATGAAGGTGGCGTCTCCAGCCCTCTGCGTATTCGTATCTGCCGGACATGAGACCAACGCGGCGCGCCATTTCTTCCATCGTGGTCAGGTAGCTGTCGAGACCCTGACTTCGATCAAGCCATTCTTTCTGGCTCTTATGCGCCGCTAACGCACTGCGCTTAATATTGAGTACCTCGGAGATATCCACGTACTGCCCCGCGCGAACGATGCGCCGCAACGGGTCGCGGAGTCCCCAAGGCAATGCATGGTACAGCGTAACGTCTGTGTCAATTGGCGCGCGCGGCGGGTCAGTTGAAAAATTTCTCATGCCGCGCGAGAAAGCTGCCGTCACGGCAAGTCTGCACGCATTCGTGTGGTCTTCCATATAATCCTGCGGAGACTGAAGCAACATGATGCTTGGGGAGACTTCGCGCACAAGCGCGCCAAGTTTGCGTAGCACTGTCGCGTCGTAGAGGAGTTCCAAATCGTCGCACAAGGGTGGATGCCATACCGCGCCAAGTATCTCGGCGGCGTTGCGCGCTTCTTCGGCGCGGATTTCAGTGATCACGGCTTTGTCGTGTTCGGCGGTTCCCAAACAGCCATTGCAAAGATTGACATAATGCAACGCGCACCCTGCTTTGCCCAGCATGAGCATCGTGCCTGCCATCATAAGTTCGATATCATCGGGGTGCGCGGCAACTGCCAGCACGACGCGTTTACTCATTGATCTCACAGCTCCGTTGCATTGTCTTCCTGTCGGATATCCTAATCGTTGCCTCTTCGATATTCGAATGCTTTCGAATGGCAGTGCCCACAAGCGCGTATGCTAAACTAATCGTGATGTCACCTGCGTTAACGTTACTATCTCGGAGACTTGCAAGTAATGAAGCACCATGCTCCCAGGTTCACTGAATTGGTAAGTGCGTCTCGATCTCGCGTCCAAGAGTGCACCGTCAGCGAGCTCGAAGAACGAATCGCGCGAGGTGACAGTTTTTATCTCGTCGACGTGCGGGAGGAGTCAGAGTTCGCTGCTGGCCACTTGCCGAACGCAATCCATATTGGCAAGGGCGTTATCGAGCGTGATATTGAATCCAAAATACCTGATTTCGGTGCGGACATAGTCCTCTACTGCGGCGGGGGATACCGCAGCGTGCTTGCCGCGGAGTCCATTCAAAAGATGGGGTACACCAATGTTGTATCGATGGACGGCGGCTTTCGCGGCTGGCAAGATGCCGGCCATGTGGTTGTTAAACCATGATTCAAAACTACCGTCGTGGCGGTGTGAATCCGAAAGTCTCAAGTTCCGCTTCGTACAGCGACCGGAAGGATTCATACGCATCCTGCGTCAGGCGTGCCGCGCCGGAAACATAGGGATTAGCCCCCATATCTCTCGCTGCCGTCGGAACTGGGTAGCCTCGCTCTGAGATATATCGCTTGAACCATTCGACTGTCGCTACGCCAATCTCGACAAGATAGTTCGTCGACCGCTGCGCATCGATTGCACCTTGTTGATCACCGGCTTCATAACAATCCTGGATCGCTTTAACCGTTACCGGATTCAAGGTGCAGCCCTGCCCTATGCACGCCGATGCGCCGGCATACAGCGCCGCAAGAAATGCACATTCGGAACCCGCAATGAATTCAAAGCCGCGCGGCACCATCACATAACACAGGTTGTAAATAAGCTGCGCATCAACCGTCGATACTTTCATCGCCCGAACGCGAGGAATCTCGGCCAGCCGCTCCGCGAGCTCCATGGAAACGCAATATTCAGGCCGCGTGCCGGGTGGCTGGTAAAGGATAATCGGAACGTTCACCGCATTGCTGATTTGCTCAAAGTACCGAAGAATGACGTCGGAGTGACTTTCGCCTTCGCCGGGCACTATTGCCTCCGGCATCGTGTGCACCACACCCACCGCGCCCTGTTGTTCCGCAAACTGACTGAGCTCCACAGCCTGCCGGGTAAACACTGCCGGATCCGGACGCTTATCGTAGTTCTTGTCCCAAATGCCGGCCGTGCCAACCATTACGGGACCGCGCCCCGCCATGTGTTTGCAAGCCAGCGCGGCCATTTTCTTCACATCGTCATATTCGTACGCATACATCTGGCCCATGCCAGACCGCACGAAGTACATGCTGATCGAGCCGGCGTCGTAGAGGTAGTCAAGAAGGTTCCGCTGGCCATCCTCGTGAAAACGGCCCTGGTCGTCCCAAGCCGTGAACACGTTCGAGATGGCACCTCGAACGAAAGAATCTGTCATCCGGTTTTAGCCTTTCGGGCGGACGGCGGGCATCGGCGGTCTAACTCCCGTTCCCACACCCTTCCGCAACGCCTCTCGCTTCGGGAGAGGCTTCTGGGTTTTCATGGGACGGTACCGGAACATTGCGCCGATTATCAAGACGACGGCTACTGCTTCAAAATAGAAGAGCCATTTGGGATTGTAGGCTTCCATGACCCAAGGGGCCAGCAGTGGTGTGGTGTAGTTCATCCGGACTTTCTCATCCACCAGCATCTTCATCTGAGACTCGAACTGGAACCAGTCTGTCAGCATTACGACATAATGCAAGCAAATGTGAAAGATCGAAAAGTAGATTACCAACTCGAGAACCCACTGAATCGGCCCCCAAGTCCATCGGCGGGTTGCGTACAGTAAGGGAATGACTATGGCAGCCACCACAGCGCACTGGATGGCGTTTTCTTGCACGTAACTCATCACGGGTTCCATAACACGGTCCTCCTGCCACGGACTTGGCGAATGTACCATATTTTCTGTATTTTGGCAAGGATATTCGGGTTAAGCGGTTTATACAGTATTATTTTTTGCCCAGGTCCTCTGTCTTACTTGATTGTAAGCCTTTGCAAATGATAGCCTTACAATTAAATCTGGCCTCTAATCGACGGAGTCCTTAAAAATGCGTGCTGTCCACATTCACGGTCATGGTGACATCGAATCCGTCCTCTTTGGCGAAGTCTCCAACCCCATTCTGCAACAGGGCCAGGCCTTGGTCCAGGTTCAAGCAGCCGCCTTGAATCACCTCGACATCTGGGTGCGAAAGGGGCGCCCTGGCCTGTCGCTGATTTTTCCGCATGTCCTCGGGTCAGACGCCGTCGGAAAGGTGGTCGAAGTGGGGGAGGATGTCGACGCCAGTTGGCTGGGGCGAACCGTGGTGCTGAATCCCGGCCTGTGGTGCGGTCGGTGCGAGTGGTGTCTCCGTGGTGAGCACAGCGAATGTATCTCCTACAGCATTGTCGGGCTTGGGCGCTGGGGTACCTTCGCCGAGCAGGTCGCCGTCCCGGCCGCATCCTTGGTGGTAGCCCCTGCCCATTTATCCGCCCTGGAAGCCGCCGCTTTACCGCTCGCGTATCTGACCGCATGGCGCATGTTGACCACGCGCGGACAACTAAGGGCGGGGGAAACTCTGCTGATCCACGGAATTGGTGGCGGCGTTGCCATCGCAGGACTGCAGCTCGGAAAACTGATGGGGGCTCGCGTAATGGTTACCTCGTCCAGGGAAGAAAAACTTTCACGCGCGCGAGAGCTCGGCGCCGATGACACCATTAACTACTCCGAGAAATCGGATGTCGCGGGCGAAGTGAAACGACTCACCGAAGGGCGAGGTGTCGATCTCGTTCTCGATTCAACCGGCGGCGCTACGTGGCCAATCAATTTCGCAAGCGTCCGCAAAGGCGGACGCATCGTCCACTGCGGCGTGACCACGGGCAAAACCGCGGAAGTCGACATTGCCGCCCTTTATTGGAACCACATTTCCGTCATGGGTTCGACGATGGGGACCCAGGAGGAATTTCGCAGTTTGATCAGCGCGGTCTCGGCGGCCAAATTGAAACCCGTGATTGACAAGGTCTTTCCAATTGCCGAAGGCCGCGCCGCGCAAGAGCGTATGGAAAATGGCGACCAATTCGGAAAGATCGTTTTGGAAGTCGGCTGACCAGCACGAGGGTAAGCATGTGCCCCGCGACTATTCGAGGAGCGCGCCAGTTCATTGAAAAGCCTTCCAACATTTGACTCCTGGCACGTACTTCGCGACAGAAGGCGCCACCAGTACTGGCGTGCGGCCTTGGTTGGCCTGGCTGCCGGCGCCTTGGCGTTGCTTTTTCAAACAGCGCTCGAATACGCGGAAGCCTTTCGCACAAATCTTCTAAGCTACCTCCACGTCGAAAGCCCAATCTGGGGATTCCTGGTGCTGCCGATCATCACCGGATTAATCGGCGCATTTGTCGGTTGGATGACATCGCGTTTTTCTCCCGAAGCCGCGGGCAGTGGCATTCCACATGTCAAAGGCGTTCTCATTCACGTCAACACGATGCCGTGGGCCCGACTGCTTCCCGTCAAGTTTTTCGGGGGCTTGTTGAGCACCGGCGCTGGCTTTTCGCTGGGCCGGGAAGGCCCGACGATTCAAATGGGCGCCGCAGTGGGAAAGCTCATCGCGGATGTATTGAAGGTACCCCCAAAAGCCGCGCCGCGATTGATGGCGTGCGGAGCGGGCGCTGGTCTATCCGCGGCGTTTCACGCCCCGCTTGCCGGGTTCATTTTCGTGATAGAAGAGTTGCAGCGCGAGTTCTCGGCGTTGACCTACACCATGGCCCTCATCGCTGCGGTCATCGCCGCAATTTTCACTACAACGTTGCACGGTACCGGAAACGTGTTTCACGCGTCCGGATTCCCGGCCGCCTCCTTATACTCCCTGCCCGTATGGCTCATTGTCGGCATCGCTTCTGGATTCCTGGGAGCGGCGTTTAATAAATCCCTCTTGGCAGTGCAGCGCCAGACGCGCGAGCGCATCAAATGGCCGCCGTGGGCGCGCGCCGGCATCATCGGAATGATTGTTGGCGTCGTGGCATGGTGGTTGCCGGAAGTGTGCGGTGGTGGACATCAAATCGCGGAACAAATTCTTCACGGAAACTTTGTGGCCTCGAGCACCCTGGCCTTTCTGGTAATTCTATTCATCGGCAAGTACTTCTTAACGGTGCTGTCATACATGGCT
>CALEZK010000584.1 GCA_937928585.1 uncultured bacterium
GGTGGTATACGCATCGCCGATCTCGATGAAGCCGAACTCCGACGACGTCCAAAGTATGAGTTCTTCGCACAACCGGGAAAGGTGCATCATCGTGAGCGCGGCATTCGCGCAAAACTCGATGAGATAATCGCGGTCGGATACCGCGTCCATGCTGTTCGCCGATATCGCGTCGAACTTCAATTCGTCCGCCACGGCAAAACGGTCGATGTTGTGCGGCGTGCCCGCCATCGCGGCCGATCCCAACGGCAGAATATTGACCCGCGGCCGCATCTGAATGAACCGAATGCGGTCCCGGTGAAACATCTCGAAGTAGGCCATCAAATGGTGCGCCAGCAGCACAGGTTGGGCATGCTGTAAATGCGTGCAGCCGGGAAGAATGATGTCCGCGTGCGTATCGGCCAGCGAGATGAATACATTCTGCATGTTCGCCAACAGCGCATCGATTGCGTCCAGTTGGTCCCGCATCCAGAGCCGCATGTCCGTGGCGATCTGATCGTTCCTGCTGCGGGCCGTGTGTAGGCGCTTTCCAGCTTCCCCGATCCGCTTAACCAGCGCCGTCTCGATATTGGTGTGAACGTCTTCAAGCGCCGCGTCGAATTTGAACTTGCCGGAGGCGACGTCCTTTGCAATTGCCTGCAACCCCGCAATGATGCGTTTGCTGTCCGCCTTGGAAATGATCGACTGCTTGCCCAGCATGCGCGCATGCGCGATGCTCGCGCGGATGTCCCAGGGCGCCAATCGCGCGTCGAAGGACACCGACTCGCCAAGTCTTTCCACCAGCGCATCGGTTTTGCTTTCAAACCGGCCGCCCCATTGCTTCGCCATGATCGCCTGACTTTCCGAGTTCGTGTACGGACTCAAGTTGATGTGTATTACAAGATTTGCCAAACGGCAATCGCGATGGACCCGATCGCCAGCGCTATCAATGCAACGCGTATAACTTTCCACAATGGCACGCCGTGCGCCAATTGCGCAAAGCACGCGTCGCACCAGGCTCCTGTTGCGGGCGCGCCCGGATGCGGCCGCGTATGTCCCGGCGCGCCGCAGATATCGCAAAGGCCACAGTAGCCGCGCGGAATACCCTGTTGCTCAAAGTGTTCCGGCGTCGTGTCCCACAGAAAACAATAGCAGTGTTCAGAACCCGCGGTCTCAGCGCGCTGCTCGTCCTGAATCACGCCGCCTTACTCCAGCCCGGCCTTCCGTCGCACGCGCATGCGAAGCGCGTTCAACCTAATGAACGCACCCGCGTCCGCCTGGCTGTACGCGCCCTCATCTTCTTCAAACGTCGAGATCTTCGGATCGTACAGTGTCTTCTCCGCGCGCCGGCCCACAACGGTGCAGTTGCCCTTGTACAGCTTCACGCGCGCGGTGCCCGTCACGTCTTCCTGCGAAGCTTTCACAAACGCCATCAATGCGCGCATCTCCGGCGAGTACCAGAACCCGTTGTATATCAACTGCGCAATCTTCGGAGACAACTGGTCGCGCTGCAACATTACTTCCCGGTCCATTGTCAGCGATTCCACCGCGCGATGCGCCGCATAGAGGACCGTCCCGCCCGGCGTTTCGTAAACGCCCCGTGATTTCATGCCCACAAAGCGGTTCTCAACCATGTCCACGCGGCCTACGCCGTTTTTGCCCGCAAGCACATTCAATTTCGCCATGAGCGCGGCGGGGGAGAGGCGCTCGCCATCGACAGCCACGGGTACTCCCTCTTCAAAATCCACTTCAACGTACGTCGCCTCGTCCGGCGCCTTCATCGGATCCGTGGTAAGCAGGAACATGTCTGCCGGAGGTTCCGCCCACGGATCTTCCAGAATGCCACCCTCGAAGGAAATGTGCAGCAGGTTACGGTCGGAAGAATACGGCTTCGCCGCGGTCACCGGCACCGCAATGCCATGTGCCTTGGCGTAGTCGATCATTTTCGTGCGGCTGACAAGGTCCCACTTTGGATCGCGCCACGGCGCGATGATCGTCACGTTAGGCTCCATTGCATAATAGGTCAACTCGAACCGCACCTGATCGTTGCCTTTGCCAGTCGCGCCGTGCGCTACTGCGTCCGCTTGCTCTTTCCGCAGCACGTCAATCTGGCCCTTGGCGATCAGCGGCCGCGCAACGCTCGTGCCCATGAGGTACCAGCCTTCGTACATCGCGTTGGCCTGCACCATCGGAAACACGAAGTCGCGCGCGAACTCCTCGCGCATGTCTTCGCAATACACCGCGCACGCACCCGTCTTCACCGCCTTGGCTTTCGCCTCGTCAGTCTCTTCCATCTGGCCGATATCGGCGATAAACGCCACGACGTCCGCCTTATACGTTTCCTGCAGCCATTTCAGAATGACCGAAGTATCCAGTCCGCCCGAATAGGCCAGCACGATCTTCTTTATCTTCGATGCCATGTCAGAATCCCTTTCTACCAACCCTGCTGCGCGCGCAACACCGTGATGTGCGCGAGATGATGTTTACAGTGCCAGGCGTACATCGCCGCCGTTTCGTCCAGTCGAACTTTACCGCGTTCTGGATGATTGAATGTGCGCGCCCAGTCTTCCGGCGTCATCGCCCGCAACACCATCACCCAGCGCGTGTGTATGTCTTCGATCAACCGCAGCGAAATCTCGATGTCCGCGGTGCGACCGTCGATAAGTTCCGCCCACCGATCTTCGGCATACGGTTTTATCGTCGGATTCTCCTCCGTCAACGCTAGCTTGTAGCGAATGTAACTGTTCATATGACTGTCGGCAACGTGATGCACCACCTGCCGCACGGTCCAACCGCCTGCGCGATACCGCGTATCAAGGGCCTCCGGCGATAGACCCGCCGTCGCAACGCGAAATTCCGCGGGCGCAGCCGCAATAACCTCGACATGCTGCGCGACAATATCCAGGGGCAACGCGCCGGGGCTTGTGAATTCTCCTATCGGAAATCGGGGATCGCTCATGTCTTATTCGTCCTGCAAATTACTTTCGCGAAGCGGCGTTGTTCTCAATTAATTGCACGAGTATCGCCTTCTGCGCATGCAACCGATTCTCCGCCTCATCGAACACGATGGACTGCGGACCGTCCATAACATCGTCGGTAACTTCCAGGCCGCGCTTCGCCGGCAGGCAATGCAGGAACAGCGCATCCGGTTTTGCTAACGACATCAATCTTGAGTTGACCTGGAACGGCGCGAAAATCTTCTTGCGCTCGCCCGTTTCTTCTTCCTGGCCCATGCTCGCCCACACGTCCGTGTAGATCGCATCCGCACCGCGCACGCCCGCTTCGATGTCTTGCGTGACCACGATTTCGCCCTTCGCCTCGCGCTTCGCAAACGCAACAATCTGGGGATCGGGCTCATAGCCCGCCGGGCAAACCACCGTCACATTCAACGGCACACGCGCCGCAAAATTCAGCCAGGAAGCACATACATTGTTTCCATCGCCCACGAAAGCAAGTTTCAAATTCCCCAACTCGCCGCGATGCTCGCGCAAGGTTTGCGCATCCGCCACAACCTGACACGGGTGCAGCTTGTCCGTCAACGCATTCACCACCGGCACGCGCGCATGCGCCGCAAGATCCACAACGGCCTCATGGCTGTACGTGCGCGCAATAATGCCATCGACCCAACGCTCCAGGTTGCGCGCCACATCCGGAACGGATTCGCGCTCACCAAGTCGAATCTGACCCGATTCCAACACGATCCCGTGCCCGCCCAACTGAAATATGCCCGTCTCGAATGTCACCCGCGTCCGCAAACTGGGCTTCTCGAAAATCAACGCGAAAGTCTTGCCTTCGAGCGGTTTCGATTCTTTGCCCGCGCGGTGCTCGCGCTTCAGGCGATCCGATAGCGCAAGCAACCCGAGGATGTCGTCCGTCGTCAGGTCCGCGAGTGAAATAAAGTCGAGAAACATTACTTGGCTCCAAGCACGTGGTCGAGCGTATCCACAACATGATCGACCTGCTCTTTGGTAATGATGAGCGGCGGCACAAACCGCAGCACATTCGGACCAGCCGGCCCGCATACAATCCGCGCTTCCAGCATCTTCGCGATCACCGGCCCGGCGGCGTCCTTGAACTCAATTCCGATCATCAGTCCCATGCCGCGCACCTCGACGATCTGCGCATGCTTCGCTTTCAGTGCGTTCAGCTTTTCAAAAAAGTAAGCGCTTACAGACTTGACGCCGTCAAGGAAACCCTTCGAAAACATAACGTCCAACGTTGCCTTTGCCGCGGCCGCGCACACCGGATTCCCGCCGAACGTCGACGCATGCGATCCGACGCTGAAGCCGCTCGAAACCTTTTCGGTGCACCCCATCGCGCCGATCGGCATGCCATTCGCCAGCGCCTTGGCAAGCGCAATGATGTCAGGCGTCACCCCAAACTGTTCATGCGCGAACAGCGTGCCCGTCCGCCCCATGCCGCACTGAATCTCATCGAAAATCAGCAACACATCGTGCGCATCGCACAGCGCGCGCACCGCCTTCAGGTAAGCCGCATCCGCCACGCGAATGCCGCCTTCACCCTGAACCGGCTCCAACAAAATGGCCCCGACTTCGGGAGTCAGGGCCTTCTTAAGCGCGTCAATATCGTTGTACGGTACGTGTACGATTCCGGGAAGCATCGGGGCGAAACCTTCCTGATACTTGGGCTGCCCCGTGGCCGTAATCGCCGCCATCGTCCGGCCATGAAATGATTGTTGCATCGCAATGATCGTCGGCTTTGGCGTTCCCTGCTGCGACCAGTATCTCCGCGAAAGTTTTATCGCCGCCTCGATCGCCGTAGCGCCGCAATTGCTGAAGAACCACTTGTCCGCAAACGAATTGGCGCACAGCAGCGCGGCAAGTTCGGCGCATGGTTGCGTCAAATAGAGGTTGGATACATGCACAAGCGTCGAAGCCTGCGCCGCGATCGCCTCGGTTACCTTCGGGTGGCAATGTCCCAGCGCCGTCACCGCGATCCCGCCAAAGAAATCCAGGTACTCGTTGCCTTCCGCATCCCATAGCGATGTGCCCGCGCCGCGCACAAAAGCAATGTTCCGCGCGCCATACGTGTTGATAATATTCGACTCGGTCAATGCCTTGATTTCTGCTGTCGTCATGGTTCCTCTCCCGGATGCGCGCCCCATGCGCGTATTGCATATCGCATGCGCTATGCGCACCCCGCGCGCCCGGTCCATCGCCCGTGAAAACAATTCGAGCGCGTTCTAACTCTTCGCCGGCTTTGCGGCCGCTGCCGCTCCCGTCGATTTGGATTCGGATTTACCCGCGCCTGCCGTTTCGGTTTTCGCCTCGGACTTACCTTCAGACTTCGACTCCGACGATCCTTCACTCTTCGTTTCGGCCTTGCCTTCGCCACCGCCGGTCTTGGTCTTGTAGTCCGTCTCGTAAAAACCCGAACCCTTGAAAATGATGCCCGCGCCCGTGCCCAGCATGCGCTTCATCCGCGAGCTGCCACACGACCCGCACTTCACCTTCGGCGTCGCCGACATGGCGTGATACACCAGTGTCGGCTTGTCGCATCGCTGACATTGATAGGTATACGTCGGCATACCAGTAATTCCTCATCTCCGAAATATACTTCCGAACCGTTTCATGAATACCGGAAAAACGCGTACTTTATCACGTCCGCTTCAACATTGCAAAGCAAAGCTCGCCATGCACTTGTGACTGGGCCTGGCAACTGGCCTAGCCCCCAGTCGCCATCCGGCAACCAAGGGCGCGATCTCGAGATTTCCCGCGCGAAGCGCCATCGTCGGGGCCGCCTTGTTGTCCATACCATGATGAGACCGTTTTCAGGTTGTTCACAGGATCTCTGTTGACAATTCCCGCCGGTGAAAGCCAAGATCGTTCGCATCGTGGATATCGAACAACAAATCTCCAACGCGCCACACATTTCCGAAAGCGGCATCGTCGCGATCGCCATTTTCATTGGCACGCTCTATTGCTTCCTCGGATACCGCACCTCAAAGTTCATCATCTGCCTAACCGGATTCATCCTCGCAGGTGGCATGGCTGCCGCGCTCGGCGCATATTTCGGACAAGGCAACTACGTTGTTGCCGGCATAGCGGGAGTGATCGGTGGGCTCTGCGGCGCTGCCGCGCTCATCTTTGTATACAAGCTCGGCCTCTTCATGCTCGGCCTCTTTGCAACGGCAATCGCAGCGCATATCTTCCTGCTCGGTCGTCCAGAACCCTGGATTATCTTCGCGGTCGTCGGCGCGGGAATCGTCGGCGGTTTGCTTGCGGTCGCGATGGAAAAACTCATCGTCATTCTCGCCACCTCCGCAATTGGCGCATGGTTTACCGTCTGCGGACTCGGCTATTTTCTCGTAGGTCCCAAGTTCCTTGATATCATGCAAGAACCCTTCGAGATAACCGGCGACCGCACCCTCGTCGCCGCATGCTGGGCCACGCTCGCCATCGCCGGCGTGCTGGCGCAGTTCGCCACCAACCGCGTAAAACGGGAGGTTGTGGTAAAGGGCACATAGCCCACAAGACAGACCAAGGCCTGACACGCTCCAAACGAGAGACGAGATGCCACCTGCTTCGAGTCATTTTCGAATCGTGTTCGTCATTGCCGGGTGCGCGATTGCCGCCGCATGCATCACCACCGGATGGTTCGCGGTGCGCATGTCTCTTCAGTATCGCGCAACGTATGCTGGAGACCTGACATTTGTAGGCGCCGCGGACGGCGCGGACATTCGTTACGTTCGTTTTTTTATCTGGAAGCCGCCGGACTACGCCGATTCGTTACCAGACATGTCGGTGATAATCGAAGGCACGTCATATCCCGTAAATACGCTCACACCCGAAATGCTAAACGCGCTCGGCGGAAGCATGGGGGAGGGCGCGTTA
>CALEZK010000585.1 GCA_937928585.1 uncultured bacterium
AACTACGGATTTCCCGGCAACGTGCGCGAACTGGAGAGCATTGTCGCGCATGCGGTAATCATGGCGGAAGGCGATACGATTCGCGCGGAGGACCTGCCGGACCAAGTGCGACTGGGGATTCAACCGCGGTTGGCGCTTCCGAACTATGCTGCGGAAAGCATTCCTTCAATAACAGAGATGGAAGCACAACTAATACGCACCGCGCTTGATCGCCTGAGCGGCAATCAAACAGAAGCCGCGAAGCGCCTCGGCGTGTCGCGTTCGACCCTTTGGCGCAAAATGAAAGAATACGGAATCCCCGCAAACTAAGGGAGCGCCAATGCGGATCATATCACCCTATAGTGAAAAGCCATTGCCGTGGCGCAGGGGAAATCTTCACGCCCACACCACACTTAGCGATGGCAGGCGCGATCCACAGGCATTGATTGATCAGTACGCCGCGCTCGGTTACGACTTTTTGATGATCAGCGATCACGATCTTATCGTGGATCCGGAGAAGTACGACGCGCGAGGCATGACGCTTATTCGCGGCAATGAAGTAACGATCAACGGGCCGCATATTTTGCATGTCGACGCGACGACCTTCGTGCCGCCAGATGCGGATCGGCAGAAAGTCCTTGATGGAATTGTCGCCGACAACGGCTTCGCCATCGTGGCCCATCCCAATTGGGAAAAACACTTCAACCATTGCCCGCAAGAATGCCTGGAATCCTGGCATGGATATGGTGGCGTCGAAATCTATAACGGGCTAGTCCGCGCGCATGCCGGTAACCCGCTGGCAACCGATCGCTGGGACCGGCTGCTGGGGAACGGTATTCGCGTTTGGGGGTTTGCGAATGACGATGCGCATTTTGTGGGCGACGAAGGGGTGGCTTGGAACGTAGTGCAAAGCGAGTCGAACTGCTATGCCGACCTTCTCGACGCTATGCGCAAGGGCCGTTTTTACGCCAGCATTGGCGTGACTATCGAATCCATCTCCGTGGAGTGGAATGAAGTTCGCATCGAAACGCGGGATGCCGATCGAATTGTAGCCCTCGGCGATTTTTCGCAACGGTTGGCGCACGCGGATGGAACATCTATCACATATTCCCTTCCCGGTGATTCACCGTGCAGCTACGTGCGGTTCGAATGTTACGGAAAGGGTGAAGCCGTGGCGTGGACACAACCGTTCTTTATTGAACGCTAGGCTATCCAAGCATTTCGCGAACGAGCTTGCTGACCCCGCGGAACGCGCGCTTGTAATCGCGCGTGCTGCCTCGCACTGCGACAATGTCGACGCGAATTGTTCGACGGTTCACGCGGTTCCAGGTCTGCGCGTCGCACGACGCCAGAATCTGGCACCCCGCCTTTTCCGCGGCGTCCAACACCAAGTCCACGGGATAAACACGCTCGCGCAGGGTGTGCTGTTCGCCGCTGTTCACGCGAATGCGCGTTTCGACAATGCCGGATCCGCGATCATACTCGCAGGTCCAGTGTGAGGTGAAACCGCCGTTCGTTTCGCTCCACGATTGCCCTGCAAAATGATCGAGCACCATCCTCTCCGTAACCACATCGAAATAAAGCACTCCTTGGGGGCGGAGCGCGCCGGTTAACTGACCGATGCCGCAATAGAGGTCTTCCTCGGCCAACAGAAAATTCACGCTATCGAAAAGACTTGTCACGTAATCAAAGGAAGCTGACGCCGGAATAGCACGAAGGTCGGCGCAGACCGCTCGCGCGGGGCCAGGGGTTTCACGGCTGCGCTGCAGCATGGCGCTCGACAAATCGAGACCGTAGCTGTTCCAACGTTCCCGCCACAGTTTTTTCAGCAGCATGCCCGTGCCGCAGGCCGCATCGAGATGACGAAAAGGACGGGGGAGAAGATCCGCAACCGCAGTCGTCACGAGATACCACCGATCATAGTTCACATGCTGCATGATTGGATCGTAGAAGCGCGCAAGGCCTTCAAACGAATCGCCTGATCCCATCGAGACGCTACTCGGCCGCCGGGCCAATCTGCCCGGAATCGTTACGCAACGCGCTCAGGAATTCGTTATCCAGCGGAATGTTTCGCGTTTGGCAATCGACTACCGCCTTCCATGCGCTGTCGTAGTCACCTCGCCGCCAATGGAGTACGGCAAGACCTTTGCGAACAGATGCGTTATTCGCGTCATAAGCCAAGGCCGTGAGCCATGTCGTGAGGGCGGTATCAAACTTCTCCTGCTGCATTTGGCAAAGACCCAAATTGTAGTAATCGCTCGACATGCCGGGATCCAGCCGAATTACTTCCTGGAAAGCCAATTCCGCCGCCTCAAAATCGTTTCCAAGAAAGTAAAGGTTTGCGAGTTCAGAACGCACGAGCACGTCGTCGGGACGCAACTCGGTTAGTTGTGTCAAATAGCGAATTGAAGACTCGACATCGCCCTTACCACGCAACGCCTCGATCAGGTTCTTCAGCGTGGTCTCATCGTTGGGCTCTATTTCCAAGGCGCGCTGGTATGCGGAAATCGCGTCATCGGCCTGACCCAGCACCCGAAGGCACAGGCCGAGATTGCAGTAAGCGGCGGCATAGTCGGGCTTAAGCGTGATCGCGCTTTGATACGCATTCTTTGCTTCCACAAACCTTCCAGCATCGAATAATGCATTGCCAAGTGCATATTGTGCCTGCGGATCGTTCGGAGCGCTGATTGTAGCTTGTCGCAACTCGGAGATTTTCTGCGCTTGAATCTCCTGTGGCGTCAAAGGCTTCGGTGGTTCCTCCTTCTTCGCAGTTGCGCAACCCGCAAGCAGCGCAGCGACCACCAAGATAAAAGCTGTGCGGAAAACTGGCATGGGGGAATCGTAGGCCGCGCGGGGTGCGGATGCAAGTAGATACTCTTCAAGCACTTCTGGGTGTGACGCTGTGTGCGAAATTAAACGACCGAGCTTGTAGCGCTTTGGAAGTACAGAGCAATTCACAAGTCTGTTGTAGTATGGTTGTTGTGGTGCAAAAACATCCGGGGAACCATCATGCGAGCTATCGTCTTTGTTGGAGTCTTGGTATTGGTCGTGATTGCCGGCGTGCTGGGCTATTACTTATTCGCCTCTCCGCGTAGCGCGACACCTGCTAGTAAGCCAGAGCCGCCGACAATTAACGCCCCTGCAGCACCTCCTCCGGTGTCGCCGGAAAGCGCATCAATACGTTTAGATGACGACGATTCGCCCATCCCGTCTATCACCGATCCATCTGTTCGCGAATCCGACGAAACGGCGAAGATAGACGACATGGAAGATTCGACGCCGGTGCGTGTGTACGGCACTGTGACCGATTTTGCAACCGGCGCACCCGTTCCAGACGCGCTGATAAGCACGGATCCAGCTATGTCATTTGCCGCACTACGTGAATCATATGGTCAGATAGACGAATCGATGTATCAGATCGCCGGGATTTCAGAGAAGCAGCTGGAGGAATTAATCGACTCCGGCGGTATGCTCCCGGAAGTATTGCAGGAGGCGTTCGAAATTATACAAACCAAGACAGACGCGTCTGGCGCTTATGAGTTTGTGATCGATTTTTCGTGGTTCGACACGCTGTATTGCAGTGCGGGCTCGTACGCGCGGGTTTCGCGGACGCTTGAAGAAGAACATCAAGGCGACTCGATGCGCGTTGATTTTCAATTGCGCCCCGGTGCGAGATTTTCAGGCCGCGTCAGTAACGCGCAGAATAACGAAGGGGTCGTCGGTGTCACCGTTGTCGCGGTGTCCGGGGAAGACGCGCGTGCACCGTTCTGGGCTAGACATGTCGACACAGCCAGTAGCGAGACAACCACGGGTGCTGATGGCAAATATGAATTGGATCAGTTGCAGAACGGCGCTTATACGGTCGTCGTTCGCGGAGTAGAGCAAGGCTGGCTTTTTGATTCGGCTCGGGCCGTTCACGTTACCTTGGCTGAAGGTGCGGCGAAGGACGGTGTTGATCTCCTGGTCACGCCTGGAAAGAAAATCGAAGGAACAATTACGAATTCCAGCGGAGAGCCCATCGAGCAGGCCATGGTCTTTTTTTCTGTCTCCGATCCCGGGGGCGGCAATATTTCTTTCGATTCGATTGGCGATTACTCGCCGCCTATATCGAGTGACGAAAATGGACATTACCTGTTTACCGGCGCCCGGCCCGGCGAAAGCTATGAAGTTTCGGTGCAGCATGAAGACTTTGCTTCGGCCAAAGGCAAAGTTACTTCGCCGAACGACGACACGGTCGCAAAGCTCGATTTCGTGTTGGAAACCGGTGTCGCGGTTTCCGGAATCGCGAAGTACGAAGATGGAACTCCCGCCGGAGGCAAATCGGTATACCTGTTTCCGCCGCAATCCGACGAAACAAAGCTGCCTTTCAACCCCGATTTCGGCGAGCACATGGAGTTTACGGATGATGCAACAGGCGAATTCATCTTCGCGCATGTGCTGCCGGGTCAATACACGTTGGAGACCGATCGCATCTGGATGATGCGCGAGGGGCAACGCACGAAGCATGGGATTCCCGTGACAGTCGAAAAAGACACACCGGTTACGGGCCTCGAAATTACGGTCGAGAAGGACGAAGAAGTAGTAGCAAACAAACGGACAATTCAGGGAACGGTCCTCTCGGCGGAAGGCAATCCGGCAGAAAACGTCAGTGTACAAGCAACCACGAGCGACGAGATGATGGGCGGTAGGCGGACCGTTACAGTTCAGTCGGCTAAAGATGGGTCATTCACACTGGACGTGGAATATCGTGGGCAATTCGATATCGTTGCCATGACGAATGAATCCGAGGCCCGTGAAAAAAACGTAAGCGAAGGCGCAACGGTCACATTGCGACTGGGCCCGATTACTGCCGTGAGTGGAACAGTTGTCAATTCCGACGGCGACCCGGTCGCCAATTGCAAAGTCACGTTGAAAGAGCCTGGGTCCGGTGACGCGGATACTATGGGCGCGATGATGTCAAAGTTGATGGGACCATTTGGCCGTGGCGCGGTCGGCACAGAAACGACCGATGACTTCGGTAACTTCTCGTTCAAGCACGTAGAACCTGGAACGTACACGGTTGAGGCGACATTCACTGGAAAAGGGTTTGGTGCTTCGGAACAATTCAGCCTCGCTCAAGGGAATTCAAGAGATGACGTTCGTGTGGTGTTGGAAGAGGGAAAAGTGTTTGCCGGCGTTGTCGTCGACGGCACCGGCACGCCAGTGCAAGGTGTCAATATTGCGCTGTCAGAATCTGTTGGCGGACCGATGGAAAGCATGATGATGGGAATGCCGATGGGCATGGGACTCCCGGCGCAGGGAGTCGCGACCAGCGACGCCGAAGGCAAGTTCGAGGTCATGGGACTGCGGCCCGGCAAGTATTTGTTGAGTGCAAAACACGCGGACTTCGCGCCGTTTACCGCGAAGGACATTGACGTATCTGACAATCAGTCTTCTCCCTATAAAGTCACTTTGGGCAAGGGAGGCATTGCGCGGGGCCAATTCATGGTCGAAGGCAAACCCAAGTCCGGTGTCATGATTCAAATGATGGGTGAAGGTGGCGCGCACATGGCCACGACCGACGCCGAAGGGAGATTTGAAGTCAAAGGCTTGCCCGCCGGCACATACATGGTAATCCCGATCGATATGGCAGCGATGACAGGCGGTGATGAGAATGCGTTTCCGTCAATGAACTTCAAGTCGGCGACGATTACCGAGGGCGGCGAAGTGATCATCTCGTTCGGAGAGGGTGTCAACGTCTCCGGAAAGATTCCCGCAGACCTGATCAGCAAAATGACGATCGTTTACATGATGCGGCCGGGCGCGCCGGAATTGCCGGATATGGCGCCAGGAGTTGATCCTTTTGGCGAAGGAATCGAAGCAATGCAGTATATTGCAGGGTTTGCGATGGCCGGCCCTGACGGTGACTTTACCGTAACGGGAGTTGATCCTGGCGAATACGAGTTGCGGGTATACGCATCCGACGTGGACCTTGCCGAAGCGATGGCCTCCGAAGATGTAATGTCGATGACAATGGAAGAACTTGAAGAGCGTGGCCGCGAGAACCAGCCCAAGGAAGTGTTTCGACAACCGGTAACCGTGGGCGACGCGGATACACGAATTGAGGTAATTGCTCCCGCGGAGTAACACGCTGTTTCGCTCCACAAAAAAGAGAAAGGGGCGAGGAACCCACTGCGGGTTTCCTCGCCCCGTATTTTTTTGATGGCTATTCAGGTACGCGCGTAGGAGTCCAGTCGGACTTGAAAAATTTCTCGTAATCGTCCACGCGCGCATTGTCCAGGCAGCACTGGATGATTTCGCGGCCAGCGGGGTCGAGGTCGCTCACGAGATACTCGCGCAGGTGCTTCTCGAAAAATTCGCGCAGGATCTTTGCGCCTTCATCATAGGCCTCTTCTCCCACCTCCGGCTGCGTCTCAACCTGCAGGAACCAGCGCGGAAGGGTAGTGCCTTCGACGGTGAGATCGTGCATCGCGTACCCGAGCAATGGCGTACGCGCACGCCGTAGCTGGTTCGAGCGGAACCGCGCCATGCCACGGCGCGCGAGATACTCGCGGGCGACCCACTGCGGCATGAAGCTTACTGCCCAACTGCCGATGTGCTGATTCGGACAGAGTATGTAAAGGGTTGATGGCGTTTCCTGAATCTGATGTAGCAACAAGTTTGCATGGTCGACCTGGCGTCCAGTTGCAAACGGCCAGTACGAGCCAACGCCTTCACTCGTCATGCCCGCGTCCTTGTCGACGATACTCGGGTTCGCGTGCCCGCGCGGCGCTACCAGACGCCATAACCACGCAAGTGCGGGCGGAAGAATATGGAAGAGGCCTATAATTCCGTAGCTGGGCTTGCGGTAGGTGCAAGGTGGCGTACGCACGCCAAGGCTGCGAATGTCGACCGTCACGGCGCCGTCCACAATATCTGGAATTATCTTACGCGGTATCACTACGCGCGGATTCGGGCATGGCTCTCCGGGGGCGTCTTCGGTATGTTCCCAAATCAGTGCGCGGCCCTGCGGTACCGCGTCGATGTTGAGGAAAAGCAAAGGCTCCGACGGCTGGGCCGTCAAACGTTCAAGGTGCGGGTCCGTCGCGTATTCGCGAATGTGGTTCACACGCACGAACCAAGCGTTTTCCGCATCGATCAAGCGGAGCTTGCCGTCACCTCGTTGCAACGAAGGGTGACAAAGCGCCATATCGTCCGTCACGGGGCGAATCTCGCAGCCGCGTGGGATGGCGATGTGCCGGGTTTCGCCGGTCATGACATTTCTGCCGAGGAGAAGACGGCCATCGCTTTCGCGATGCGCGTGTTCAAGCATTTCGCTTTTCCCACCACCGCTCGCGCCCTCATGCATGATGGTGACGATGTTGTCGTATGGCGTAATGATCTGAGCGGTCGAGCAATGCGCTGTGACCCAGCCTTCTTTCTCACCAAGGTTCAGCAAACTGCCATACACGCCTTTTTTCGCGCTCGGGCCTGGATACAGGTTGTACGAGAATATCTCGTGAAGACCTTCTCGCCGGTTGTGCACGACGATCTGTTGACCGTTGAAATGCGTATGGCGGAAAGGTGGAGCGACGTAGATGACAAGTGTTGGCGCAAAGTCGGCGGGAAGCGTTTTGAAGTCCAGGATGCCTTGAAGCAGTGCCAAGCCAAACGCAAAGAAACCCGCGTTTGCCGGCGCAATAACCACTGCATTCAGCCCCATGGTTTCTGCGCCCGCGTGAAATGCGAAGGCAATTAGGTCCTGCTTTTTCAGCCATTCAAACGTTTCTTCCCGAAGCGGGGCAAAATTCTTGCCATACTTGGCCTTGAACGTCGTCTTGTCCGTCGGTAGGTCATCGCCGAGCACCATGCTTTCCGCGTCGCGGCGGCGCATGTAGGCTTCCGGATAATTTGCCGAGACCCCGTTCCGCACGCGGTCGATAACGGCTTCAACCACGGGACCTTTACCAGGAACATCGTAGGTAACTTTGTACGTGTTGCTACCGGCACCGCCACATGCAAGGTCAATCAATTCGTTTGCCGTTGCAGCGACCGTGACACTTGGTGCGGCCTTCAGGACGGCCACTGCATCCGCCGGCGGGTTCAACTTTTCCCAGCTCATACTTCGTACCTTCCGCAATTACGCGCCGCTCGGGTGTCCGTCCACGCAACGGGATCGCACCCCGGCAGGCGCTCCAATAAATAAGACCTACAGCGTCAATCGCCGAATTAGCTGTGGATGATGTCCCGGGGTTGGGTCAAGCGCGAACTCGCGCTTTCGGCCAGAAGCCGATGCTCCCCACCTCCGTGTGGATCAACACCATCCGAATCGACGACCGTAACGCTGGTTCGCACCGAATCCAGCGCAGCATAAGCCTAGGAACCTAAGCTTTTCTTGCGCACAGTCGATCCAAAAATTACGTTAGTGTGCCAGAGATTCGTAGAGTGAGGCAAGCTTGCTGGCGGACGCCTCCCAGGAGAGCTGTTCCGCGCGACGCCGGCCCGCTTCCACGCGCCGGCGGAGTTCGTCGGAATCGACCACGATTTCGGCCAGTGCGTGCGCGATTGAATCAACGTTCATGGGGTCGATGTAGAACGCGGCGTCTCCAGCCACACCCGGGAGCGCTGTCGTTTGACTCGTCACCACGGGCGTGCGCGCCGCCATCGCCTCCAATACCGGAAGTCCGAATCCTTCATACAACGACGGATAAATGCAGGCCCGAGCACCACGCAGCAGCAGTATCACCTCCGCGCGGGTGAGGTAGCCTGGGCGGAGGACATTTCCTTTCATCTCGTGAATGGCGGTCAATATCGGATCCGCATTCCACCCTACAGCACCCACCAAAACCAACTGGGGAAAATCATCGCCCTGTTGGGCGGCAATTCGATACGCTTCCAATAGACGCAACAGGTTCTTGCGCGGCTCAATAGTGCCCACGTGAATCAAGTAATCTCTTTTGATGTCGTGTTCCAGCTTCAAGTTGTCGAAGGCGGCATCGTCAAACGGACGGTCGAACTCGCCTATATTCACGCCATTCGGGATCACGCTTATTTTATCTGCTGGCACAGACAGCACTTCCTGCAATTCATCCGCGCAATGTTGCGAAACGGCGATCAATCGATCCGCGTATCGAGCGGAATGACGGAGCAGAGTACGTTGCACGGTCACCATTCTGGGAGTGTGCGTTTCCGGATGCCGAAATGCGGAGAGATCGTGGACGGTAACCAGCTTTAGCGCGCGAGACGTGGCGGGCGTTTGGTGGCAAAGGTTATGCGCGATGCGGGCGGCGCCGGTGAACCACTCAATGGGGGGCCAGTTCAGCCTTGTCCATGCATAGTATTTGGCGAGGCGTGCGCGAGGAACATAAACAAGCCGTTTGTCGCCGCCCATTTCGCGCCGAAGAATCTCTCGGCCATTTTGATCGCCACTGGCAAAGAATGTGAAATGAAATCGGGGGTCGGATTTTGCCAGCAACGCCCGCATTTGATAGATAGCGGCGTAGCCGATGCCGGTTACGGGACTTTCCGCAGCGCAACTCGCATCAATTGCTATGTGGGCCGACTGCACACGATGGGCGGACATCAGCGATCAATGTCGTCAGGCGCCGCTGCTCTGCGAAAGGGCGTTGGACGAGGAATGTCGTCCTCTTCTCCCCTATACCCGTTATCCACGACCTCCGGTTCAGGCGCTGGCGGGCGTTGCGGCGTATCCAAGTATCCAAGTATCTTTGCGGCGAGTTCCGCAGCGCGCAACTGGATCTCATCGTTCGCGCCGTGAAGCATCTTATCGGCGAGAAAGCGGCGGAAAAAATTCGGATCGAGATCAGGCGTAGGCCCATTCAAGATAGCTTCGACGCGATCGGGATTGCTTTCCACCGGGGCCGGCAACTGCGCGCGCATCTCGTGGCCGAGTCCGAGCGGCGAGATTTTGCGCAGTGCATTCAGGCACATGCTTTGGCCCATCTGAATGTCCGCGTCGTGCGGCATCAGGGCAGACAAAGCGTTGAACATGACCAAAGCTTCCGAGTATCGCTTCGCGAAGTAAAGGTCTACAGCCTCCGCGAACCTGCGTCGCACATCGTCGGGCGCATTCGCCCCGCCACCCGTCCAAGTGCGTTCACCAGGCTGCGATGTCTGTCGCGGAGGGGCGGTAGAAGGTCCCGACCCTGGCCGGTACGGTGTGGCGTTCTCTTTTGTTATCTGGATCGTCGTGCCGCAGGACGGGCAAATGCCAGCCTTGCCAAGCGCGGATTGCGGCACTTGAATCCTCTCGCCGCAGGAACAGTGAATCATGAGTCTGCGCACGCGTTTCTACCTCCGCACTACCGTCGGCCCAGGAAGCGCAAGAGCGCATCGACGAGCACCTTTTGCTCGTCTTCCTCTTCTGATCCCATGACGACTGGCGTCACAGATGCTACATTGCCCTCTCCTGCAGGGGCTTCTCTCCAAAGTTCGTCATGGTGAGCGCCAAGCGCGTGTTGAAGCCGGGCGGCGTCGTCGAGTGCGCCCATCGAAGAGGAAGCGAGCTTACGAGCATCGTTCAAATCTGCGTTTAGGCGTTCGATTTCCTGTGCGCTTTTGGAAATTTCGGCCGCGGCCTGTTCAAGTTGCGCCGAAAGCGATCGCGACTCGGTTTCACGCTGACTTTTATACTCGGCAATTTCTCGCTCAAGGCCCGCTATTCTCGCGCGCAATGACTCCGCTTCGTTGGAATGCTCGTTCGCTCCATGGTGGTCTTCTTCCAATCTGGCGAGTACCGCGTGACTTTCCTGCGTAAGTTCCTCGATACGCGCTTTCGCCGCGGAAAGTTCGGCGTTTGTCCTGCGTGAATTCTCTAGCGCCTGTTCAAGCGAAAGTTCAACTGCGCGCTTGCTTTCATTCGCGCCGGCAAGTTCAGCACGCAATGCATCCAGTTCAGCCTGAAACGCCGCGGTCGCCGCTTGGGAATCTACCGAAATCGCTTCGTATCGGACCTGCTCGGCAGACTGACGCTCCAATTCGGCGCGTAGCGACGCCATTTCTATGTCCGCGCGCGATGCGAGCTTCTGCGCTTCCTTTGCAGTCATCTGCAGCGCTTCGTTTTCGCTGCGGGACCGTTCAAGCTCCGCGCGAAGCGCGCCGACTTCGCGCTCATATTCGTTGCTGCTCTGGCGATACAACTCTGCGTTTTCCCGCAGCGCTTCGCTCTCCTGCGTGAGCCGTGAGAGTTGCGCTCGGGCAGCCTCGATCTGCTCTTCAAGCGAAGCGATACGGGTGACCGACTCGCTATTGTTCCGCTGGGCCAACTCAAAATTGCGCCGGACCTGTTCAGCCTCTTCTTCCTGCGCTGCAAGCCGGGCGCGAAGCTCTGCCATCTCCGTCGTAAAGCGATCCCGTTCTGTTAGTGCTTCTGATTTAGCCTGTTCCAGTTGACGATGCGTTTCCTCCGCGCGCGCATGGGCAGCGGCATTCTCATCCACCCGTGCGCGCAACGCGGCAATTTCGCCTGCACGCGATTGCAGATCGGTAGTCAATGCCTTCTCGCGCGCGCGGAATTCACTGATGTCGGCAAGCAATCGCTCTACTTCGGAGGTGCGATGCTCGAGCGCGGTGCGAAGGTCTTTTTCGCGCGCGGCAAGGCGCGACGTTGATTCGCGCAGATTCGACAGCTCGACATCTGCGGGCCCAAGTTGCGCCTGAGCCGCGATGAGGGTCGCCCGGACATCTTCGAGTTCCTGCGAAATGGCGTCGACCTGAGATTTCAGCGCGGCGGACTGCTTTTCCGCCAACACGGCGGCTTCGTCCCGTTCCCGCAGTGTGGCGCTCAGACCCGCAACCTGGAAATCCAGGTCGTCGATACGATCTTCCTTTTCCTGGACCGTCGCTTTGGATAGGTCGAGTTCCCTTTTGAGTTCTTCCGACGCCAACTGCGTTTCGCGTAAGGACGTTTCCACCCGCGCAGCACTTTCCTGAAACGCACGAATCTGCTCTTCCCTGGTTTCAAGCTCGGCGCGGGCACTCGCGAGTTCTGTCTTTGTTTCGTCGTGGCTGGCGGTCAGGGCCTGCCACTTGGCAGTCTCTGAGTCAAACAGCGACGAAGTGCTTTCGGCATGCCTCGATGCAGCTTCCAGACGTTCGGAAAGCACTTGTAGCTCGGAAGAACGCTCCTCATCGCGTGTTCGCAGAGTCGCGTGTTCTGCCTGAATCTCCCGTATCGCGCAGTCGCGTTCCTGAACGGTCGCGCGCAACGATTCGACTTCGGAACGCGCAGCGTCAACTTCCGCCAGTGCCTCGCGGAGTCTAACGCGTTCCGCTTCGATTTCCTTCGAAATGGTATCGCGCTGCTGAACGGCCAAATCGCGCTCGAATGTAACGTGCTGGATGTCGCCACCACGCTCGTCCAACCGGGATTTCCACTGATTGGCCTCAAGTTGCATCACAGCAATGGTTTCTTCGCGCGCGGTAAGCGCGGCCTCTGCCTGGTCTCGTGCGGCGCGCATCTCGTCCAGCTGGCGTTGAAGATCGTCATATGCGGCCTGGCTCAGTCGAAGTTCAGAAAGCTGCGCCTGAAGCGACTCGACCGCGCTTTCCCGCTCCTTGCTTATCGCGGACGCGCGCTGCAGCGCTTCGTGTAATGACCATGCGCGCTGCGTGGCAGCGGCGGTCTGCGCCTTCAGTGCCTCTATCTGCTGGTTAAACTCGTCGCGCTCAACCTCCGGCATGCTCAGAGCCGGCTGCGCTTCGGCCTCTCCGGTTTCGGTTGATGTCTCTCGCACGGTGAGTTCGTACCGCATCCGCTGGAATTCGCTCTCCATCTCGGCCAACTGAGTGCGAACGAGTCCCAATTCGGATTCGAGGGCGGTACGCTTGTTTTCTTCCTCTTTCAGGCGGCGCCGGCTATCCACGAGCGTTTGCGAGATTTCCGCGTAATCATGCGCGAGCCTGTCACGCTCCTCGGCGCTCTTGCGCAATGCGGCAAGTTCGTAATAAGTCGCCTGGAATTCGGCATCGCGTTCTCCCAGCGCGCGCCGGAGGTGATCCGCTTCATCGCGCGCGATCCGTTCGTGCTCAAGGAGATCTGCAATCCGTTGTTCGTACTCCAGCGATTCCGGCCTATCTGAAGCCGAAGCGTGCGCCGTCGCCATCGCGGCAAGCTGTGCATGGGCGTCTTCAAGCGCCGCGCGAATGCGGGCAATTTCCTGATCGCGCTCGGCAATACATACAAGCGCCCCATCGAGGTCGCGGGCCATGGCTTCGGCCAATGCGCGACGCCCTTCCAGATCGGGTTCCGGCGATGCCGATTGAGCGCTCGTTGCGGCGACCTGTTCGCGGGTATCCGCGAGTTCGCGCGAAACCTTATTCAATTCGGCATCGCGATCAACAAGTTTCTGCTGCAATGCGTCGATTTGTTCGCGCAGCGCGCGCGTCGCATTTCCCTTGGTTTCGGCGTCGTCGTCGTGCGCGTCGAGCGCGACCCGTAAGGACTGACTCTCTTCGCGGGCCGCCGCCAACTCGCCGATCAAACGGGATATCTCAGACGCACTTTCTTGCAGCAGTCGGACCGCTTCGCTGCGCTGTTTTGTAAGACGTTCAACCTCGTTTGCCGCATGCGAAACCTGCGTGCGCACTTCCTCGCGGGCTGCCGGCTGAATGTGCTTCAGGTCGATTGGTTCGGTAGGCGCGCGCAGATGCCATTCGTGAGGCGGTCCGGCAAGTCCGCTTATGGGCTGCGTTATCGACTTCTCAAGATTGGTCGAGCCAGAAGGCGTGGCGGAATCGAGGCGGAGTACGGATTCCGTGATTGCGACGGATCCCGGAACTGGTTTGCTGCTGCCGCCGTTCTTTTCCGCCCGCGGCACCGTGGAAACGCGGCGGCATTTTCGGCACCATGCGCTGCGCCCAGCGTGGTCATCGTCCACACTGATAGAACTTCCACAATTTGGGCATTCGTATGCGATCATGCGGGATCCAGTTCCCGGCCTTCCTTCCCACGTAACAGGCAGTCCACACGCTGCGCAAGCAGTATAACACCATGTCGCACATTTCGCATTCAAGTTATATACAAGATGTTGGGTGCCTTGACTCGGGGTGCCCCTACCCAATAGGGTGCGGGTCGAACCTATCGGGGATTACGGGGTAGAATGGGACTCTGAAGCCTGCGCGCGGATGTGGTCGCGCCGCTCCCCCGGTGGAAAAAGGACCTGGCTACACATGTCGATGCCGCCTATTGCATATCTAAGCAGCGAGTATCCAGCGATATCGCAGACTTTCATATTCCGCGAAGTTTCTGCACTGCGCAGGCAGGGTTTTACAGTCAAGACTGCGTCCATACGCACTCCCAGCAACGTTGCCATCATGACGCCCGAAGAGCAGGCGGAAGCGAGAGCGACCCTATGCATCAAGGACTGCGGTTTGATGGCATTGGCGTCGGCGCACGCCGCGCTGAAGGCGACTGCGTTCGGCGCGTATATGAAAATGTTTGCGCGCGCGTTGTCGTTGTGGTGGAGCGGACCACTCAGTTTGTTTAAAGCGATGGCCTATTTCGCTGAGGCGGGCGTGCTGGTGCGTTGGATGCGCCGCGAAGGAATCCGGCACGTGCACGTGCACTTCGCGAACCCCGCGGCAACGGTCGCGC
>CALEZK010000586.1 GCA_937928585.1 uncultured bacterium
TTTGGCTACCGTGGGTTTCGACCTCGAGCATGTAACGCAGCAGGTAATCGCGCTGGAAGGCCGTGTCGCCCTGCTTGCAAACAAGCTCGTCGCGAGTATTGAGCGCGAGGTTATTCAGGCAATCTTCGTAGGATTCGAGTCGGATGTATTTGAAACAGTGCGAAATCCCATCGCGTGCCATTGGCTTGCCATCGGCCCACTCGCTGGCGTAAATCGCCTTTTTGACGCGTGGCAGCACCAGTTGATCGAAATAATCCTCCATCTCTACCAACGCATAACGACGCTGCCCACGGTCTTCCCGGTTCTGTTGAATGACCGCATGGGCTGTTGTGGCCGAGCCGGCGAAAAAATCCAGCACCCAATCTGACGATTCGGGATGGGTGGCCAGCGCCAATACGCGGCGCAGCAAGGCGGTGGGTTTGGGCGTCTGAAAAACCACTTCTTCGGCATCCAGCTTGATGCAGGCGAGCAGTTCCTTCTTGGCGTCCTGCGTATGGCCAACCTCGGCGTAGGGCCAGATGGTTTGCGGTACCCGTCCCTGTTTGACTTCGGAAAGAAAGCGTTTAAGACGAGGAATATTGTCGCCACTTTCTCCCCACCAGATGCGTCCGTCGCGATTGAGCTCATCGAATCGGGTCCTGGATACCCGCCAGTACGTTCCGGGTGGCGGGCCCGGGATGTCGCGTCCGGAGGGGCAAGTGATTGCGTAGCGGCCTTCGCTGTATGGGTTGCGCGCAGAAACGTCACCCGATGTCCATGGGCCCCGCGGATCGTTGTCGGGGTTACTGTAGCGCGCCTCCATTTCTGCAGTGCGCGGCAGCAGGCGCGGTGTCCAAGTCGCGCCATCCCGGGCATACACCAGCACGAAATCATGGTCTTCGGAGAAGTGTCGGGCCGAATTTTTGGGCGAAAAAATTTTCTGCCAGATCGCCGTGGCGACGAAGTTCTCGCGCCCCCAAACCGCATCGGCGGCTTGGCGGAACACGGCTTGTTCGTTGTCGTCGAGCGACACAAACAAGGCGGTTTGCTCCGCAGCCAGCGTGTGCGCCAAGCGCAGACGCTCATCGATCATCGACAGCCATGAGGCGTGGGGATAGGCGTCTTTGTAGCGAAAGCCATCCGAGCCGGTGTTGTAAGGCGGGTCGATATAGATGCACTGGATTTGATCGCGTAGTTTGCCGTTCATCAAACGCAGCGCGTGACTATTCTCCGCGTGCACCAGAAGACCTCCCGCGCGTTCGTCAAGTCCTTCGATGGCTTGAATGAGCGTTTGCTTGAATTGATCAGAAAACAGTGCGGTATCGAGCACCAAAAAGGCATTGTCTTTGAGGAACTCAATCGTCAGCGGCGCCGAATATCCCGCTGTTGCCATGTCCCCCTGGATCTCATCAATTGCGAACAGTTTGACCCACTCCTCGCGCTGGCGCTCATTCGCGGCGATCTCCGGGTAAAACTGCTCCGGGATGCGATCCAGCGTGATGCAGTAGTGCGTCTCGACGACGAACTTCTTCTTCAACCACAGCTTTTTCTGAAAGTCTTCGAGCTGGGCTAGGAAGTCGATCAGCCGCAGCGAGAGGATGCGGATGG
>CALEZK010000587.1 GCA_937928585.1 uncultured bacterium
ACGCGGGGCCAGTATGTCGTAATTAATGCTCGCGGGGCTGTTCCCGGAGCCGGGCATTACTTCTTCTCGATCCGCGTGAAATCCGCGGCAAGCAGCATCGTGTCGAAAACCTTCTTCACCAGCGCGTGACGATTCTGGCGCACCCGCGTATCGGTATCGTTCACCAGCACCGCATCGAAATACGAGGATACCGTAGGCAACCATCCCAAAACCTCGGAAATCGCCGGGCCGAAAGACTGTGCCGCGACGTGACCGCGCAACACGTCGGCGCCGTCATTCGCGAGTGCGAAGAAAGGCCGTTCCACGTCCACAAGCAATGCCTCGTCCACCGAATCCGCCGGTTCCTTGATGATGCGTTGCATGCGTTTCGTTTGCTCGGCCAGGTCCTGCACGCGTGCTGCATCCAGCTCTCGCAGCGCATTCAGGCATTGCACCAACAGTAGCGGTCGTTTCCCATGCACGGCAAGCGCCGCCGCCACGTGGTCGTAGGGATAACCTTTTTCGCGCATCATCACATCAAGGCGATCATGGAAGAAGCTCAATATGTCCGCGAGCGCGTTGTCCGGCGCTTCAATGCGGTCACCAAAGTTCGCGACGGCCGCGCGCGCGAATGCTTCAAGATCGATGTCGAGCCCCGCGGATTCGCAAATGGTGAGCAGGCCCAGCGCCGTGCGGCGCAATCCGAACGGGTCGCTTGTGCCCTTCGCGCGAACGCCGATTCCAAAGTAGCCAGCGAGCGTGTCAAAGCGATCCAGCAATCCCGCTACGATTCCAAGATTCCCCGTGGGAAGCCCATCGCCCGAGCGGCGGGGGAGACGATGCTCAAAGATTGCCAGCGCGATATCTTCGTCGATGCCTTCGTTCCGCGCATAGAGCATGCCGACAACACCCTCAAGCGAATCGAACTCAAACACCATCTGTGTCGTGAGGTCTGCCTTCATCAACGTAAGCACTTCGCCCATCTTGCGATCATCAACCTGCGGCAGAGAACCCTTCAGCGTGAAGTAAAGATCGCGCAACCGCGCAACTTTGTCGGCGACCGATCCCAGCTTCTGATGAAAGAGGACGGTGTTCAGCTTGTCCGCGAATCCGCGCAGTGGTGTCTGCGTGTCCGTGTCCCAGAAATAGCGCGCGTCGCGCAGGCGAGCGTTTAATACGCGCTCATTACCCTGGCGGATGATGTTCACGCCCTCGGTGCCGTACTCGCCGTTCGCCACGCAGATGAAGTGGCGGCTCAGTTTGCCGTCCGGCGTCCGCAGGGGGATGTAGCGCTGATGCACCTTCATCGGCGTGATGACGATGTCTTCCGGCAACACCAACGCGCCTTCCGGAATCGTTCCAACAATCGGTTCCGGCCACGCCGAAAGATTCGCAATCTCGTCGTACAGCTCTTCGTCTTCGTCCGGAATCAGTTGCCGCTCTTTGGATAGTTTTCGCACGCGCTCGGTGAGCTGGCTGCGCCTTTCGACCGGATCGACAATTACCTGATGCGCGCGCAGCGCATCGCGATACGCGCCTGCGCTCGCAATCGTTATCGCGCCCGGCGCGAGCCGCCGGTGTCCATAGCTGATGCGATCAGAAACGATCAGGCGCTGGCCGGCCGGTTCCGCGCTGTCGCGCAACGATATCGTGGCAGGCACGACGGTTTCACCGTGCAGCGCAACGAGCCAGCGAATCGGACGCGAAAACACCAGCGTCGAATCTTCCCAGCCCATCGCCTTTCCGAGATGAATGCCGCCGATAACATTGGCGATGATCCCTGTGAGCAGTTTTGAAAGGTGACGGCCCTTTTGATGCGCCTGTACAAAGCAGTACTCCGCCTTGCCTTCTTCCCGGAAGTAAATGTCTTCCACGGCTGCGCCCTGCCCCTCGGCAAAACGCTTTGCAGCCATGCTCCATTCGCCCTTGTCATTCTGCGCCGCCTGACGTTTGGGGCCACGTACTTCCTTCGTCACATCCTGCTGGCGCGATGGCACGCCACTCACAAATATCGCAATGCGCCGCGGACTCACCCACACCTTCACATGGCCATGCGGCAGGCCAAGCGCGGCAAGCTCTTTCTGTATCAGGCCCGGTACCTGCGCCTGGATTGCCTGAATGTCTTTGTGCGGCAGTTCTTCGACGCCAAGTTCAATCAGAAGATCATCGCGCGCATGAAACGCCGCGGGGTCATAGTCCGGCATGGCTTTGGTTTCATATTTCGCCGGGCTAGGATGCCGCATCAGCGGAAATCCAAGCGCTTCGCGTTGCGCAAGGAAACCCTTTGCGCTGCGCTCAGCGATGGATCGGCACCGCAAGAGAAAACGTCCGCGTTCGGATACGGAGAACGCGCCGCGCGCATCCAACACATTGAAGAGATGCGACATGCGCAAACAATGATCGTATGCCGGAAGGATTAGTTCGAGATCGAGAAGACGATTACCTTCGCTTTCCCAAACGTCAAACACATTCAACAGCTTCGTGGTGTCGGCCTGTTCGAAGTTGTAGTGGCACCATTCGACTTCCTGTTTATGAAAGATGTCGCCGTAGGTGGTGCCGTTCGCCGACCATTTCAGGTCATATACATTCTCAACACCCTGCAAGTACATGCAGATGCGCTCAATGCCATAGGTCAGCTCGCACGCGCGCACGTCTAGCTTCACGCCGCCGCATTCCTGGAAATAGGTGAATTGCAACACTTCCATGCCGTCGAGCCAGGCTTCCCACCCGAGACCCCAGGCGCCCAGCGATGGACTTTGCCAGTTGTCCTCCACGAATCGGAAGTCATGTTTTGTCAGGTCGAGGCCAAGCGCCTCCAGCGACTGAAGAAACAGTTCCTGCACGTCGGGCGGCGAAGGCTTCAGGATGACCTGGTATTGGTAGTAATGCTGCAACCGGTTCGGATTTTCGCCGTAGCGACCGTCCGTGGGGCGCGTGCTTGGTTCCGTGTACGCAACCCACCACGGCTCGGGACCCAACACGCGCAGAAAGGTCGCGGGGTTCGATGTTCCCGCGCCTACCTCGGTGTGATACGGCTGCCAAAGCAGACACCCGCGTTCGCTCCAGAATCGATTGAGTGTCTGCAAAACATCCTGAAAATACATGGCGAAATTCGTGCTCCGGGGTGCGCGCGCGTATGCCGCGCACGCTGTGTAACGGTTTGAGTCGGAATAGGTTAGATGATAAAGCTTGAATCGAGCAAAAGTCAAAGCCAGCAAGCGAGGATCGAATTGCATTCTGCATCTAGACTTATCGAAATCGTAGTGTTCGCGACTGGATAAGCATGACGCGTTTCCAATGCTACTACCGTAGAAATCGGGACCTGAACGCAAGAACAATGGCCAGCGGATTGTTCAGGGCGAGTCTAATTTTGGGGAGTGCTGTAGTCCGCCGCGGCGGACTACAGCTTTTCTCGAGCGAGCTTGCTCGCGGTCTCGAAGCAAACCACCGTCACAAGTGATAACAGCAGTCGCCAAATTATCTCGCTTAGAAGCATCTTGCTCTGAGTGCAACAGCCCGTCCGCATAATATAGAAGACACACAAAGCACATCGGAATTGCACTATTCGGCAGCGAAGAGAAATTGTGATTCATGCCCCCACTCTCAGAGAATGACCTCGCGCTCACCCCTGACCGAATACCTTGTTCCGACTTCCGCGGTTTGGGCGCTGCCGACAGACTGTTTTCTTTTGTTCAAACGGTGGATCGCGAAACACACCCATCCTTACAAGAT
>CALEZK010000588.1 GCA_937928585.1 uncultured bacterium
GCGTGTATCAGTCGAAGCGCAGCCCGTGGCGTTTGCTTGCGCAGTGTCTGTTGGCCATGAAGCCGATTGTTCCGTCGGCGGTGCTGGCGCCGATGAAGGTGATCGATTCGGTGCCGCGGAAGCGGGCGGATTCGAAGTATGACGCGGTTGTGTTGTATAGCGGCGGCAAAGATTCGTCTTACATGTTGCTTGATCTGGCGAAGCGTAACCTGCGGTTGTGCGCGTGGATGTTGCAGCAGGGGTATCAATCGCCGCATGCGGTATCGAATGCGCGACGTTTGTGCGACAAGATTGGCGTTCCGCTTCATATCGAAACGCCGGGCAAAGAGTTGATGGATCGGGTCTTTCGCACGGGGTTCGATGTGGATAAGCACGAGCAGGACGGCGATGTATTGAAGGCGGCGATGACTTATGGTTCCGCTTGCGGCGCGTGCTTCACGACCATCTCTTCCTATGCCGCGAAGTTTTGCATCGAGAACGATCCCGCGTTCTGTTTCATCGGGACGCAGGAAGGGCAGAACCGCATGGACCTGAGCGGCAAGCCGATACTTGCGACCGAGTCGTTGCCGACGGTTGACATCATGCTGAATCGGGCATTTTTTGCTTTGCGCAAGCGGATCGACGAGAAGGTCCCGAATGCGTTGCCGGACATAAAGCCGGGTGCTTGCCGGACGGTACTGGTGCCGTTTTACGAGTTTGTGCGGAAGCCGCCGCTGAACGAGCAGATTGCCGCGCTTACAAAGGCGGGTTGGGAGATGCCAAACAATACGGGCACATGCAGCACGAACTGCATGGTGAACGAACTTGGCCGTAAGGTGATGCGCAACCGATTTGGGTTCGACCTGTACCAGATCATGGATGCGAACGAGAAGCGATTGAAGATTTGCCGGGGCGAGGGGGTAGCGGAAGCGCACGATGACGACCATATCGATTCGGAGCAGGTGTTGCGCGCGGCGAAGATCATGGGGCTTTCGGATGAAGAGCGCGCGCGGTATGGGGTTGGCGCGTCGGAGCCCACTTAGTCCGCGGTGATTAGGCTAAGGCCGTTGCCGGTTTCGATGGCCCGTTGGCCGGGGGTGTTTCTGCCAGGCGCTCGTCGAAGCGTTGAACATATAGACTTTCGATGATCTGGACCGAGAGCGCGAACATGAGCACAACGTCGAGCGTGCGGGTGAATCGGCTTTCGAATGGCATGGCAGCGCGAATCTTGATCATCGCCCGAATCAAACGCCTGTTGAAAACTCCAGAGCGATCGAGCGCTTCCGCGGACAGGTACTGGCCCATCATTCGATCCATTTCCGGTGAGATTCCCTTCATGATGCGCTGAGGCGGCGCGAAATACGGCCATTTCTTACGGGAGTAAATCTCATTCGTAATCTGATCTGCGAATGCCTCGCGCAGCACAAATTTTTCGACACCATCTTTGATTTTGAGTCCGTCGGGAATGTTGCGCGCCATTTCGAAGAGTCGATGATCCAGAAACGGCGGGCGCCCTTCGATTGAATGGCCCAACTCCGCGCGGTCGCCCAACGCGGCGAGAAGATACGGCGCGAGCAAAGATTTGAAGCTGAAGTGCTGAATTTGACGGGTCAGCGGGAGCCGGTCGGTCTGTGTTCGATCAATGCGTGTTTTGAGTCGCGTCATCGGGTGCGTGGCGAGGATTTGCTCGCGGTGTTTCGGATTGAAAAGTCTGGCGACAATCTTCTGCACGCGATCAGACATGGAGCGCGCGTGTTCGTGCAGCGGCAGGAAACCGAGTTGCTTGATGACGTCGTCGGCTCGTTTGCCTGTCGGGGTACGCTTGGGCCTGAGGCGATTGACCATTTGATCCGACATCGAACCTTTGCCCGGCTGGAAATACACATAGCCGAGGAACACTTCGTCGGAGCCTTCGCCGGTCAGGACTACTTTGACGTGCTTTCGGGCGAGTTGTGACAGCAGAAACTTGCCGACACCATGCAGATTGAGGAACGGAATTTCGGACACCCACAGAAAGTCTTCCGCATTGCGCAACAGCGTTTCGAGATCGCAGGTTACGGAATGAAACTCGGCGCCGATGTGCCTGGCCATGTTCTGGGACAGGTGGTATTCATTGAACGCATTGTCATCGGGGAAGGCAATGGTGAAGGCCTTGAGCGCGCCGGTGTGAAACTTCGCCATGGTCGCGGCGACGATGGCGGAATCGATTCCGCCGCTAAGGTATACGCCAAGCGGGACGTCCGCGCGCAGGCGTAAGCGGACCGATTCCTCGACAGCCTTGCGGACTTGGTCGATCGCATCCTGCGGTGCCAAGGCGTTATCGCCTTCAGCGGGCAGGTGCAGATCCCAATATTGCCGGAGTTCGCAGACACCTGAGTTCACATTGACGGCGAGCAGGCAGCCGGGTGGCACCGCATTGACCCCTTCGAAAATGGAGTCGGGCATTGCCCCGCTGAGGTAATCGCGCAGGGCCGAGACATTGATCTTCGGAGCGAGTTTGCCGGTCGCGAACAGCGCCTTGGCTTCCGAGGCGAACAGTAGTTTGCCGTCCTGTTGGTTGAAGAACAGCGGCTTGATTCCAAAGCGATCACGTACGGCGAACAGCTGCTCTTTCGTGATGTCGTAAAGGAGGAAGGCGAACTCGCCCCGCAAGTGTTCAAGAAAGTCCGGGCCGTACTCCTGGTAGAGGTGCAGGATAATTTCGGAGTCGCTTCTCGTGCTAAAGACGTGGCCGCGCGACTCCATATCGCTGCGGAGGCGGTCATAGTCGTAGATTTCGCCATTGCAGACAAGAACGAGATCGCCCTTTTCGGAGAACAGCGGTTGGGCGCCGGTTTCGAGGTCCATAATCGCCAATCGCGCATGGCCGAGTCCGATTCGAGAATCTTCGGAAACGAAACAGCCGTCGCCGTCCGGACCCCGGTGGTGCAGTGCGCTCACTGCCCGGCGCAGTTCCGTTTCGCGCAACGCGTGCCCAACGAAACCAACGATTCCGCACATGAACTATATCCCCTCGGCCTGGATCCTGCCCGTGATGCAACGAAGCCTGCGTAAAGATTGGCAAGCGTAAACCTTCCGCCGATTCAAGGCAACCGCAACGAGTTGCAGCCGCCAAAGCTGCCAGGCGCGCGGGCATTTTATCCTACGCGTTGCTTCTTGACTGATTTTTGCACATTCCAGCATACTCGGTTTACTTCAGCCGTGGTGTTGCGGCGGGTATCCAACACCCGATGTATCGCATTCCTGATCAAAGAAAACTTCGCAAGAAAGAGGAGCGGCATTGAACGACGGAGGCCGACCTGCCCGTGGCGCGCGTTCGCCGCTTGCGCATCTTTTTAATCTGGTCACGGCGTATCCCCGAACCACGCTCGTCGTCTGGTCGCTAGTATTCCTGGGTTTTGCGTCGCAGATACCCAAGATGACGAGAGAATCCGGTGCGGACGAGTACATTCCCCCCGATCATCCGGCTGTAAAGCTCTGGCAGGAAACGAACGAACGCTTCGATTTGTATGAGCCCGTTGTGGTGCTGATCGACACCGGTCAACCCATGGGGATATTCAGCGCCGAATCGCTGTCACTTTTGAATTGGTATACGGAGCAGCTTGGAGGCATAAGCGGTATCGAAGGGGACTCGATACAAAGTCTTTTCACCGAAAAGCGACTCAATGTAACTGACGATGGAATAGGCACGCTGCCGCTGGTTGAATCGTTTCCCGAAACGGAACGCGATTTTGAAGTCTTGCGCGAGAAAGTCATGGGGTTTCCGCTGCATCTGGGCAGGCTTGTATCGCGCGATGGAAGCGCAGCGGCCATTGCGGCCCGCTTGACCGATCCGGACAAAGGCGGTGATGTATACGATGCGATTCTTGCTTTGGAGGAGCGCGCGCCCGTTGGCGATGAAGCGATCCACGTGGCGGGACAACCCATTGCATCGGAGTATCTCGAAGAATATCTCGACGAAGACTCCAAGCGGATGACGATCGCGGTTATTCTGCTGATCGGCCCGGTTCTTTTCTTTTCCTATCGCACCTTGCGGGCGGTTTTGCTGCCGGGTACTTCAGCGCTTTGCGGGGCTGCGGTTGCGCTTGGGGCGATGTCGCTGCTGAACGTTCCATTCCTTGTGCTGACAAATGTCCTGCCTTCCAATGTCATGGGGCTTGGTGTGGCCTATGGCATTCACATCCTTCGAGAGTACTACGAGCAGACAGCGCAAAACCGGGGCGAAACTTTGCGAGAAACGGTAGTCAACGTGATGCTCACGATGCGGCGACCGATCATCTACGCGACATTGACGGATATTGTCGGTTTCATCGCATTGAGTGTGACCTCTCATATGCCGCCAATGCAGATGATGGGGCGATTCGCGGCACTTGGGATTACGGCGACGCTGTTCTCAACTCTGGTTGCGATACCCGCGGCTCTCGTGTTGTTGCCAGTGCGGCCCAGCCCCGCGCTGCGTCCTGACGGTGACGGAACCAGTTTAAGCGACTTATGGACGCGATTGCTGACTTCGCTTGGCCGCTATGTAGTCAAGCGTCCGCGAACGATCATTGCGGTCAGCATTCTACTCCTCGCATTCGGCATCTACAGTGCGAGTTTCGTGCAGGTCAACGACTCGCGACTGAACCATTTTCACCCTTCCGAGCCCATACACGTGGCCGTGACTGCATTCGATCGGGTGATGGATGGTACGTTGAACTTTGACATTCTGATAGAGGCGGAGGAGCCAGAGGCACTATATCGCCCTGAGAATCTTGCACGGATTGAGGCACTGCAACGACACCTGGAGACCATACCGCATGTGAAGGGGACGATATCCCTGGTCGATTACTTCAAAGAGATGAACCGGGCGATGTCAGGGGGCGATCCCGAATCGTTTGTATTGCCGGATTCGGAAGAAGCGATTGCGCAGTACGCTCTGCTTTACTCCATGGGTGAACTCGATGCGATGCGCCATATCGTGGACGACAATTACAGGACCACGGTGGTTCGGGCGCTGTGCAATAGCGGGCTTTACTCGGACGCAATCGTGATACGAGAGCAGGCCGAGCAATACCTTGCGCGGGAATTCGATGGGCCGGGTCTCAGTGCGCAGCTTTCGGGTCGGCTTAGCGTGGATTACGAGTGGATGCGGCATCTTGAATCCAGCCACTTCCTTGGGGCGGTGCTTGCGTTGGTTACAGTCTGGACGATGACAGCGATTGGGTTTCGCCACTGGAGCGCGGGGATTTACTGCTTAGTACCCGTGCTGGCAACGCTGATTGCGGTCTATGCCGTGATGGGAATATCGGGAATCTGGCTTGGGCTTGGGACGTCGGCGTTTGCTTCGATCGCGATCGGGATTACGGTGAATTTTTCGATACACGAGCTCGATCGCGTGGTGCATCTGGTCAAAGGAGAAGGAATGACGCTGGAGAACGCGCTCCAAACGATGTTTTCGACAACGGGCAGGGCGGTATTTTTCAATTTTCTTTGCCTGTTTCTCGGAATATTCACGCTGACTTTCAGTCAGTTGCCGCCACTCCAGTGGTTTGGCGTTTTATTGTCAACAGCGCTGGCGGTGGGGTTTGTGACGAGTCTGGTGCTGCTTCCGGCGCTTGTGATTGTATTTCGTCCGCGTTTTTTGGGGCGCTAGGCAGTCTTGGGGCGTGTAGTATGATATCCGGGTTGGTGAACGTCGAGGTAACGCTATGAAAATCGAGCATTCGGTGCGCGCACTGGCACTGATCTTATGTGCCACATTTGCGCACGGCGGGTTGTCAGGCGCTTTTGGCGAGGAATTGCCCAAGGGCGAGGAGATTATCGAACGCGTCAACGCGCGCGAGATGGGAAAAGACGTTCTGCAAACGATTCAGATGAAGTTGATCGACAAAGATGGGAGTGCGCGCGAACGAGTCATGCGAGGCGCGGGAAAGAGTTTCGACGACAGCAGACGCTTTGTACTGTTCTTTCTCGAACCGGCGAATGTAAAAGGCACGGGGTTGCTGACCTTCGACTACAACGATGCGGCGAAGAACGACGACCAGTGGCTTTATCTTCCTGCCATGCGCAAAACGAGGCGCATATCCGGGGGAGAGCGGGGTGGCTCGTTTCTTGGGACCGATTTTACGTTTGAGGACATCAAAAACCAGTCACGCGGTTCCTTGCTTGATCGCACGTGGAAGACCGTGGGCATCGAAGAAGCGGATGGGCGCGCTTGTTACGCGATAGAAGGCGTTCCGACAACTGCTGCCGTTGCGAAAGAACTTGGGTATGCAAAGTTAAAGACGTACATCGACGTCGAACTTGCGCTGATGCGGCGCACCGACTTTTGGGACGATGCCGGCGCGCTTTTCAAGACCATTTCGATACGCGACTATGAGCAGATAGACGGAATATGGACCGCCCGCACGATGGAAGCAAAAAACCTGAAGCAGGAACATGCGACGGTGTTTACGATAACCGACGTGCGGTATAACACCGAACTTTCCGACGAGATTTTTTCCGCGCAAACCCTGGAGCGTGGTTTGCCAAGTTCAATAGCACGACCTTGACCATGCTGCCGGAAAAGGATTGACGTGCCATTCGCGCGACGAGATGTTGCTCGCCCTGCCCAGGCGTATCCATGGATACTGCTGGCGCTGACTTGGGCGGTTGTATCGTCCGCGCAGGAAGCATCACCCGAAAAACTTTGGCTTCAATTGCCGTCAGTTTCAGGCGCGATGTCATTCGAGAGCGCGTACGGCACGGCAGAGCGCGCGCTTCAGAAACTGCGGTTGGAACTCGTGCTGGAGCTAAAAGGTTCGTTATCGGAAACTACCGACTACACCATCATCGGCAGGTTGCGCGCTGACCCTGTATTCGAGAATGGACACGTTGACGGCACTGATTTCCCGGACGTGTCAGAGGCCACGCGGCCGCTGCGCATCGGCGAGACCGCGGAACTCGAATTGCGGGAGGCCTACGTTCGCAGTACGTGGGATGACTGGCATTTTACACTGGGCAAGCAACAGATTGTTTGGGGCCTTGCGGATGGGCTTAAAGTAATTGACGTAGTAAATCCGCAAGATCTCCGGGAGTTTATTCTCGTTGATTTCGAGAATTCCCGCATTCCCCTGTGGGCAGTGAACGCGGAGGGCCCGATTGGCGATTGGAATTTGCAGCTTGTTTGGGTCCCCGACAAGTCCTACTACATGTTGCCGCGCGTCGATTCGGAGTTTGAACTTACAGCCGGCGTGCCGCCGGTGCCGCCCGGTTTTCACCTCGAGTTTGAATCGCCGGATCGACCCTCGCGATTTTTTGCGGACTCCGACGCAGGATTGCGGCTCTCGACCTTCAAGTCAGGTTGGGACATCACGTTTAACTATCTCTATCACTACGACGATGTGCCGACTTTTTCGCGCAAGTTTGGATTGACCGCGGAGGGGCCCGCTGTCCGCGTGCAGCCGGAGTATGCGCGATCGCATCTGTTTGGCGGCACAGCGAGCAAGGCATTTGGAGATTTTACGCTGCGCCTCGAGTATGGGTTGTTTCTAGACAAACACTTTCCAACGGGCAGCCTGCTTGATCGCGACGGCGTTGTCGAAGGGACCAATCTGTCGTACATGATCGGGCTCGATTGGTTTGGTATCGAGAACACGGTTGTCAGCTTTCAGGTTTTTCAGGATTGGTTTTCCAACGACGCAGAGGGCTTGGCGCGCGACGAGATGCAGACGTACACGACGCTTGCATTGCAACGGCGTTTTATCCGCGACACGCTCATGGTTGAGTCAATTTGGTTTCAAGACCTCAATCATGGCGATGGATTGATACGTCCCAAGATCACGTATGCAGTGAACGATGCCTTATCCGTCTACGCCGGGGTGGACTATTTCTACGGATCCGAGAAAGGGTTCTTCGGCCAGTTTGACGCAAAAGACCGCGTCTATGGCGGGCTGACCTGGCGTTTTTGACGCAGCGGTATCGGTTCGGAGATTTGCCGGGACGGCTCGTGCGCCTACTGAATGGTGGGGAACAGCAGCCCGATTATCAGGACAATAATGTAAGGAATGACCGCGAAATTACCCTCGGCCAAGAGGTACTCAAATTCAAGCTGCAGGAGACTGATCAGGCTGTTCATTCAGGATTCCTCGCGTTGCTGCCGGGTGACCTTCCATGGCCGGTCCCTGCGCACTATTCTATACCTTCCTTGCCGTTCGCGCGCAATTCACTTCCTTCGTTCGACAGTCATCGTATTCTGGGGAGTGGGCGCGTAGCTTTTTGGATAAGCCCGCGTCATCGCAAGGTGAACGCGGAAGGTTGTCTTGACCTCAGGGGTACCGTAGAGTGTGCGATAAACCCCGAACGAAGGAGTTGCGAAGATGAGTACGCCCACGGCAGCGTCGGGAAGTCCTCCGGCTGCCCACGGATTACAACGGCTCAGCCAGTTGGCGTTCCTTCGTTTCCTGTTCAGCGGTTTTCGGGGCGACTTCGCTCCTTGGTTCGAGAAAATTACGCAGTACCCGCTGGGTTTTGAAACGCGCTTTCTCGGGCAGCGACTCATATTGATGAACGAGCCGGACGGAATCGAAGAACTACTGGAGAAAAACCAGAAGTACTATCACCGCCGATCGCAGTCTACTCCGCTGAAGATCTACACGGGCCAAAGCGTACTCACGATCAGCGGGGAAGCGCATTTGCGCCAGCGACGGTTGATGCAGCCCGCATTCAGCAAGAAGCGCATCGACGCCTACGGCGACACGATGGTCGAGCTGGCTGAAGCGCACGCGGTGCGCTGGCGAGACGGGGCGGTTGTCGATATTCACGAAGAGATGCTTGAGGTGACGGCTGCGATCATCACGAAGACGATTTTCAGTTCGGAGATCGAAGAAGACGTGCGCATTGTGGGAGAGTCGATCGATGCGCTGTTGTCGAATACGAAGCGATATGTCGTGCCCGTGCTCGGGAGGGTACTGGATCGCCTGCCGCTCAAGAGCACGCGACAGGTAAAGAAAGCGTTGACGGATCTTGACACCGTCATCTACCGGTTCATAGAAGAGCACCGTGCCGCAGGCGAAAGTATGGACGACTTGCTATCGATGCTTGTCGCAGCCCGTTACGACGATGGATCCGCCATGACCGACAAGCAACTTCGCGATGAATCCATGACCATTTTTCTTGCGGGACATGAAACGACGGCGACGGCGTTGAGCTGGACATTCTACTTGTTGTCGCAGCATCCGGAAATTGCCGAAAGACTGCGCGCGGAGGTTGACAGCGTGCTCGCAGGCGGCCGTGCGCCCACCTTGGAAGATTTTCCGCGATTGGACTATACGCGACGGGTGCTGACCGAGAGCATGCGAATGTATCCGCCCGTGCCGGGTGCGGATCGCCAGGCTGTTGCGCCGAATGAAGTTCATGGAATCAAGATCGCGGTGGGGGATTTGATACTTGTATCGCCACTGGTTACTCACCACGATCCGCGGTGGTATCCGGAGCCGGAACGGTTCGATCCTGATCGATGGTTGCCGGAACGGGCCGCGGCGGTGCCGAAGTTCGCGTATTTTCCGTTTGGCGGCGGTGCGCGAAAGTGCATTGGCGAACGCTTCGCGTGGATGGAGGGGATACTGTTGCTGGCGGCGTTTTCGCGAGACTGGTGTTTTGATCTTGCGCCCGATGCTCGAATACGCGCGAAGCTGAATATAACGTTTCGCCCGGCGCATGGAATTCGCATGATCGCGCGGAAGCGGCCGAAGGCAAATTCGTAAATGTTCCGGGCCTTCATCGCGTACTTTCGGCTGGTCTATTTGAGCGTGTTTCGCAGCAAGGGCACGCATGCGCGATTCACCGCGAAGCGGTTCGCGGTAATGTCCGTTCTCCTTCCTTTGCTTTTTATTGGGCAGCTTATTCATTGGGTTTGTTTTCTGATTGACGACATTCTCTTTCGGGGCTACAAAAAAATTGAGATTGTCGACCCCGTTTTTATCGTGGGAATTCCCCGAAGCGGGACGACGCTGCTGCATCGGCTAATGGCCCAGGATACCGAGCAGTTTACGTCGTTAAAGTTGTGGGAGATGCTTATCGCTCCGTCGATTACGGAGCGCAAGTTCTGGGCGCTTATTGGCCGCGTTGATCGAGCCCTCGGTGGATTTGGCCGGCGCCTGCTGGGGGCGATTGACGCGAGATTGTTCCGGAACCTCGAAAAAATTCACAAGATGAGCCTGTTCGATTTCGACGAAGACGAAATGATACTGACCCATGTCTATGCGTCCGTGTATTTGTTCTTTCCGTTCCCTTTTCGCGATGAGATGTGGCGATTTGTGCGGTTTGATGAGTTGACGGGCGTTGCGGAGAAAGAGCGGGTGATGCGGTTTTACAAGGACTGCATTCGACGCCATCTCTATTTTCACGGGCCGGAGAAACGGTTCTTGTCGAAGAACCCTGCGTTTTCGGCGAAGGTGGGCGCGCTCCGCGAATATTTTCCCGGTGCGCGGCTGATATGCAACGTGCGCAGCCCCTACAACACCGTTCCGTCCTTATTCAGCGCGCTTTACGTGGCTTGGGACATGTTTGACAACGATCCGACGGGCGATGTTTTTCGCAATAGCGTGCTTGAGATCGCGGCGCACTGGTACCGTCACCCACTTATCCAGGAGCACAACTGGCCGGATAATCGATTCGCGTTTCTCACTTACGATGCGTTGGTGAACGATTTGGAAGCGGCCGTGCTGGGGTTATACCAACGACTTGAGATCAACGCCGGGCCGCACTTTGCGGAGCGCCTGCGTCTGGAACACGAAAGCGCCCGAAAGTACAAGAGCAGTCACCGGTACTCGCTGGAAAAATACGGATTGACGAGCGAAGGTATTCTGAACGATTTCGGCGACATCTTTCAGCGCTTCGGCTTTGACACCGCGAACCCCGCGGACACTGAAGTGAGACGGCAAGAGGCGCAATGATTACGCTCCCGTGGCGAGCACAATCCTTATGACCCAATCGCAAAGTCGGTCTGGCAGCACTCTGCGTAGCGGCGTCCAGAACCGGACGTCGCGTCCAACCTTATAGCGGGTTTTCGGCCTTCTGGCGGTGAAGGCGCGGGCGACGGCATGGGCTACGTGCTGCGGCGAGGCACAGGATTTTGCCAGCCGTGCAGTTACTTTGAGGGTTGCCGCCATGGAATCCGCGTATAGCGCCTGGGTTTCATCCGTGGGATTCCGCCATTCCTCCATCGCGTCCATTGATTTGTCGAAGATAGGCGTGGCGATGCGGCCGGGCTCGATGATCACGACTTCAATTCCCCATGGCGCAACTTCGGAGCGCAGGGCGTCTGTAAGCGCTTCGAGCGCGTACTTTGACGCGGCGTATGCGCCCACGTAGGGGAGCGACATGAGTCCGAAGATGGAACCCATGTTCACGATGCGGCCTTTGGCTTGCCGGAGCTGCGGCAGAAAAGCCTGGGTGACCGCGATTTGGCCGACCACGTTGACTTCCAATTGCCGACGAAGGTCCTCGATGCGAACGGATTCCAAGGGCCCTACGACGGTAATGCCGGCATTGTTAACCAGACCGAAGAGACCATCGGGACCGAGCGCGGTTTGCAGCTCCGCGGCAGCGGCGGCAATCGATTCGGCATCCGTAACATCGATTATCACAGGTCGAATGTTCGGCGCTTCCGCTGTCAGCGAGTCGCCGTCCGCATGCTTGCGGACACCGGCGAAAACAACGAAACCCAAACTGTCGAGGTGGACGGCGCATGCCCTTCCAATGCCCGTCGAAGCGCCGGTGACCAGAATTGACGGGTTGGAAGAGGTTTGTCGGTTTCGGTGCATTGCATTACTCGTTTCTTCAGGATTAGCGGAATCGCCCAGTACTCGCTTTCGTACAGAATGTGCTGTGTGCCGGGCGGCGCGAGTATGCACCATTCCGCATTGAAATGAGTAGTCTGGACAGCGTTTGTACGAGGTGATTGAGGCCCGGCGGATTGGCCGGTGAAATGAAACTGTCTTAGAAGGGTACCATTTTCATTGGAGAACCCGATTTCTTCGCGTACCGGGCCGTGTATTTGATTCAATGCGGCGTCATGGTGATACTCTCGGTTTGGGGATACTTGGGGCCCGCCGCAGGGCTAACGCTCATTAAGAATCTGTAGGTACTGAATTAACCTCCTTTAGGACTCGACACATGGAAAACCTTGTCGATTGTCTTGAGAATTGGACGCGTTCACAACCCGAGAAGTGCCTTTTCAACTTTCTTGACGGTAAAGGCAACTCAAAGGAGCAGTACACTTACCGCGCATTCCAGGACCGCACCCTGGCGGTAGCGGCGCGGTTGGCAGAGCAGGCGGGGCTCCAGTATGGCGATCGCGTGTTGCTCGTGTATCCGCCCGGGCTGGAGATGATGGTGGGGTTTTTCGCCTGTCTCCGTCTTGGTGCAATTCCGGTGCCCGTATGCGCGCCTATGACGACGGCGTCAAAGGCGGCGGTAGAACGAATCGAACATGTGGCGCAAGACTGTGACGCCTGCATTGCACTTACGAGCGCGAACTACCTGCGTGGCATTTCAGAGGTGGCCGAGGTGGAAGGACGCGGCACGCGCGCGGTTCGGATCCTGCCCTCGTTGCAGTGGTTGGCTACCGACGACACGGATGAGACGCCAGTGGCATCCGTGCGCCAGCAAATAAACCCGACTTTGTTCCTGCAATATACCTCGGGATCCACCGGGGCGCCGAAGGGCGTTATTGTGACGCACGGGAATGTGCTGCATAACGCGCGTTCGAGTCAGCTCAATCCTGTCGGCGTTTCGTGGATACCGCAGTATCACGACATGGGCCTTATCGGACATCACTTGTTCGTGGTCGTTTTGGGCGGCAGCAATCATGCATTTGCGCCGTTCGATTTCTTGAAGCGGCCTGCGCTGTGGCTGCAGACCATTTCGCGCGTTGGCGCGACCTCGACCGCGGCACCCAACTTTGCCTACGAATATTGCCTTCGCGAAGACAAGGTATCCGACGAGGCATTGCGCGATGTCGATTTGAGTTCGCTCAAGATGATGTTGAACGGCGCGGAGCCCGTCAATCCACATACTTACACGCGATTCTACGAGCGATTCGCAAAGTATGGGCTGGACCGGGAGGCGTTTGAGGTGGCCTACGGACTTGCGGAGAACACGCTGGTAGTATCGCGGCGCGGACGCCAAACCGTGACTGTTCAGAAGCAGCGATTGCAGCAGGGGCAATTGCTCATCCACAAATCGATGTCGCGCAACAATAACCATCTTTCCCTGGTGAGTTGTGGTCCGCCTGTTGCGACGCTTGACGTGCGAATCGTAGATCCAGATTCGCGCGTTTCGATCGGCGGGTATTGGCAGCGGCCTGAGTTGACACAGGACGTATTTCATGCGCGCATTCAAGGCGAGCCGGAGAATCCCCGCCGTTATTTGCGCACGGGAGACCTTGGTTTCTTTCACGAAGGCGACCTGTTCGTGTGTGGCCGAATCAAGGACATGATCATCATTCACGGAAGCAACTACTATCCCCAGGATATAGAGGCGATAGTCGAGGCTGAGTTTCCGAATATTGGGCCGGGCGGACCGGTTCAGACGGCGGCTTTCGCGGTCGATCACGATGGCGAAGAGCAACTGGTTGTCGCGATTGAAGTGCGCGCGAACCAGGAAGTAGCCGATCCTGCCATGGTGGCCCAGGTCATTCGGAAGCGATATTTTATCGATCCGTATCAGGTGCTGTTTGTGCCGCCGCGCGCGATTTCAACGACGACTTCGGGCAAAGTCGCGCGGGGCAAGACTCGCGACCGCTGGTTGAGCGGAAAGCTGCCCGTTGTGGCGTCTTATGTGCACGCGCAACCTGCGGGTGAGAAAACCAATAGCTTGCGCGGTCTTTTTGAGCGCATACGCGAGTTGTATCACCTAAGCGGAGACGAGGAGGTCACGCTAACCGACATTGGTCTCGACTCGCTCACGCTGGTGGACCTGACCTTGAGTATTCAGGATTACTTCGAGCGTCGCGGCCTGGCCGATCTGGTATCCGAGTTGGATGTGCGTTTTCTGCAGCGACTCTCGGTCGCAGAACTTTCCGGCTTGTTGAGCGTTTACGAGGCGGGGACCGATGTACCTGTTGACGAGCTTCGTGCGTGGCTTGACATGCGTCAACAGACAGATGACGCGCACGAACGCAAATTGATGCTGGCAGACGCCGCGTGGCACGCACCGGAAGCATCCGCCTGTGCGGCGCGGGAGAACCCGGAATCCATATTAATGACGGGTGGGACGGGATTTTTTGGACCATTCTTACTGGGGAGTTTGTTGGAACGCACTGCGTGTTCGATTGAAGTGCTGGTGCGGGCGACCGATCCACATCACGGGCGGGCGCGACTTGTCGAGGCGATGCGGCGCACAGGCGTGATGACACCGGAGATCGAAGGGCAGTTTTTATCGCGCGTTCGCGTGGTTTGCGGCGATTTGGGCCTCGGCCGGCTTGGGTTGAGCGAACGCGATTGGGACCGGCTCGCCGAGGAGAGCGACGCAATTGTCCATAATGGCGCGCAGGTGAATTACGTACTCAGTTACGATGCGCTGCGGCCTTACAACATCGGCGGCACGCGCGAGTTGCTGCAACTTGCGTCGACAAACCGGAAGAAACCTTTTCACCTTATCTCCAGCACGTTCATTCATGGCTGGTCGGCGCGACTTGTCGCCGCGGAGCACGATTACAACGAGACTTTCGAAGAGTTGGACTTTGGATACTCTCAATCGAAGTGCGTGCAGGAACATATGGTGTTGAATGCAGAACGGTCAGGCCTGCCGGTGCGCATCTATCGGCCGACATTGATTTCCGCGTCCTCGCGCGGTTTCGGGAGTCAGGACGACATCTTCGTTCGGTTGCTGGCATTTTTGATCAAGTACGGAATAGGCATTGAAGCGTACAATCAGGTGAGCCTGCTGCCGGCGGATTTGGTATCGGACCACATTGCCCGCATTTTTGCGTGCAAAGCAGCGAACGCGACGACTTACCAGGTCACGACGACGCGGCACTACAGCATAGTTGATGTTACGAAGAGCATAACGGAGCAGTTCGGGTACACGTTCAAGTACCATTCGATGACCGGATTCATCGAAGAGATGAACCGGCTGTGCACACAAGAAGATCCGCTTTATCCGCTGCGCGCGTTTTTTAATCGTTCTTATCACAAGATTAAGCCGATGGAACCGAAGCGGTATGACAATCAGAATTACCGCGCTGCGTTGGGACATGTTCGGCCTGCGGTTGTGGAGCCGGACATGGCGGATACGGTGGCCTATGTGGTGCGCCATTTGCAGCGGGAAAAAATGATACCTCCCGTCGAATCATTTGTTGAGGCTGGTCCCGAGCCAATAAGCTTGTCTGCTGATGGCGGTTTGCCGGGCGTCGCGTAACTTACGTCACAGGAGCAGTAATGATCTCGAGGCGGTATGTGATTGTTGTGGCGGCCATGTCGTTGCCATTTGTTCTCGGCGTCAGCCTACCCCGTTGCGACCTTAACCAAGCCGATTTCGTGCGCATTAGTGAAAACGGTTTCGATGCGGCTGACAACGAAATCGACTGGAACGATTATCCGAATTCCATACAGTACTTCGTTCCCGATGGTGAGCAGAAGGGGTATTTGTATGTGGGCACGGGAAATGGCATCAATGAGTTGATGGCTTCCGCGTTGGGACTTCTTGGGGAGGACAGCGGCGAACGCCCCCCGGAGATTCGGCGATATCGTCCGGATCAAAGTCGCACGACGTGGGAGAAGGTTTTTGATTACCGTGATTTTGAGGATGGTCCGGACTTCACGTCTACCGCGTTTCGCAACATGTCGCAGTACCGAAGCAAATCCGATGGTGTAAATCGCCTGTATGCATCGACATTTGGCGCTGTGCCGACAATGTGGCGCACACCAACGGGAGAGCCCGGTAGCTGGGAAGCGTTCTATTCCACAGACGAACGCGGATCTATTCGGTGGATGACCGAGCATCAGGGATTGCTTTACATCGCGATTGCGAATGACATCACCGCGGACGGATCCATTCTTGAGACACCTGGCAGAATACTGGCGACGGATGGCGATACGGTTTGGCCGGTGATGGAGGACGGCTTCGGCAATGCAGCGAACGGCGCCATTGAATCGCTGATCTCCTACAACGGCTGGCTTTGGGCGGGTACGGCGAACAACGAATCCGGCTTTGAGATTTGGAAACTAGCGGGTCCCAATGGCGAAGGGCCGGTAAAGGTAGTGGCGAATGGGGGCACGAACCGTTTCAATTCGGCGGCCGTCACGCCGTACGAATTTAAAGGCGACTTGTATTGGGGCTCCCTGGTGTTCATGGGCATATACGTGAAGGGATGCGTTTTGCTGCGCATTAAGCCCGATGACAGTTGGGAGACCATTGTAGGGCCGGGCGGCCTTTCGGGATATTCAGAAGGGTTCAACAACGATCACAACGCGTATCTTTGGTCGCTTGGGGAGCATGACGGCTGGCTGTATGCGGGTACTACGGATTTCAGAAGCGTTCAGCAGGCCGCACTCGATACGATTCGTCAGTTTCGCCCAGCGCCAATTCGTCGGATTATCGATGCAGGCGGAGATGATTCGGATAACGCAGACTTGGGTTCAGGCATCGTCGGCGCGCTCACGCAGGGCGGAGGCGACTTGTGGAAATCTCAGGACGGCGTGCATTGGACACCGGTCTTCAAGAATGGTCTCGGCAATTCCTACAACTTCGGCGTCCGCCAGATCCTATCGCTGAATGGCAAGTTGTATCTGGGACTGGCGAATCCCTGGCAGGGTTTTGAGATGTGGCGTGGCTCCAAGGATGCAGCGGATCAACAGTGAGGCGGTGCATCTTCAGGTTGGTTTAGGAATTCGACGAGCGCGGGCACAATGACTTCGTGCGCGTCCTCTTGCACGAAGTGACCTGCATCGGCAAGGCGAAGCACCTTGGCATGGGGAAAGTCGACCAGCCACAATTCATCCAGGTGAGCAGGCAGAAACGCGAAGTCTTTCATGCCCCATGCGATGAACACTGGTTTCTGGTCCATTGCCATCAGTCCATCATGCACGGATCCGATGAAGGCGCTCACCGCGCCATCGGGTCCAGCCGGAATCTCTCTCGGGAAGACGAGTACGCCCGTTCGCGATGCCCAATCGGGATGCGGTGCGAGATACGCGTTTCTCTCGTTGGGGCCCAACCGATCAGGATGCATAGTGCCGCCCCGAAACAAGAATAAGCGGACAAACGCGTGCAATCCTTTGATGAAGATTTCGCCCAGAATTGGATAACGAATCAGGCGAAGGGAGAGCGGCATCGGGACCTGTTTCGACGGGCGATGCGCGAGCGTGTTCATGATTGCCAGTGAATGGACGCGATCGGGATGTCGGGCAGCCCAGGCGAGCCCTATCGGTCCGCCCCAATCTTGGCAGACTACCGTTGCGTTGGCGAGATCCAGGGATTCCAGGAATTGTTCCAGGCGCGCGGCGTGGCGGGGAATGTGATAAAGAGACGGATCGTCCGGTTTGTCAGAGCGGCCAAAGCCGAGATGATCCGGAATGATAACGCGGTAGCCCGCGCTCACGAGCGGTGGTATGAAATTGCGCCAGATGTATCCCCACGTTGGATTGCCGTGCACGAGGATAATGGGCCGTCCGTCGCGCGGGCCTTCATCGATATAGTGGAGTTGGCCATCCGGCGTTTGGAACCAGCGCGGCGTGTAGGGCCAGGTTCCGGCGAAGGTCCAGTCGGTCTGAGATGGCATCGTAGTTTCTCCGGACTTTCTGGCGCTGCCGCGGAAGAACAGTTCTGGATTCAAGTTTGTGTTGTACCCGTAACGATACGTTTCAATCAATACCGGTAAGTTTTTCATTTCGAGGGTGTCCGCTGCTACGCGGCGCGATCGGGGTGGATGGACTTTACGCCAAACTGGCGCGATGCATTTTGGTACACTTTTGCCGGCCCGGCGCTTGGCGGGGCGATTCGTTAAAGGGTTGGGGAATCGGGTATGGGCAGTTCGGAGTCGGAGGCACAGTTCAGCGAGGCGAGCCAGCTTTACGTCGAAGGGCGCTATGACGAGGCGATTGTGATTCTGGACAGGCTGGACATGTTGTATCCGGATACGTTGAACATTTTGAAGGCGCGCGCCCGGACCTTGGGCAAGCTGAGGCGGTACGACGAGGCGATTGCGTTGTGCGAGCGGCTGGCATCGGAATTTGGTTATCACAAGGCACACCTCTTGCGCGAACGGTTGCTTGCGAAGATGCAGGTGGTTCCGGACGATGACATTGGCGAAATCACCTTTACGCCGGAAGTCGTTGATGACGGCGTGCCAACAGGCGATGGCGATAGTGATGGCGTGGGTGGCCTCGTTACGATTCAGCCCGCGGAGAAAAAGTTTCGCATCAAGCCTGTTCGCTTGATTCTGTTGTTGTTGATTGTCGCGGGCATGTACACGGGGTATGTGCCGTATTGGCTCGGCGGCGGTCTGATTGTCGCGTACTTCCTCATGAAGTATGCGATTCGCGCCGCGGTGTTCAAACTATTTTCGCTGCCGTTCAAGATGAAGGGCAAGGCGCTGAAAGATGCGACAGTGGAAATGCACGGGTTTGAGTGGACCGGCAAGCCGGAAGTTTCTCGTCAGGCGGATGACGACGACGAGCCAGAATCGGAACCCGCGAAGCCACTCCGGTATGTGTGGATAGACGTTACGATTACCCCGCCGGTGCGTACACAGGGTTTTACGCATTGGGAACCGGGCGAACTGATGCTCGCGCCGTTTAAGACGAAAATAAAAAGCCTGGACGACATGGACAAGTGCTTTGGTATCCATGACTATAAGTTCATCGTGGATGGGGCGGAGATGGAATCCGAAGGTTCGAAGGTGCGCGGGCCGCAACGGATCAAAGTGCTGGCGGGCGTGCCAGAAGGCGAATCCGCTTTTAAGTTCATGTATTACTCGTATTGTTTCGGCGAGCTAAAACTGACCGGTTGATGTCTGCGCATCTTGGCGAAAGGAATTTTCGTGCGGATTCTCGGGGTTGCTGTCGTTGTGCTGCTGGCAACGCTGTGCGCGCGCGCGGATGACGCGCGACCGCTCGGCGGGCATCCGAGACTCTATTTCACTTCGGAAGAGCTTTCCCGGTTGCGCGATTCCCGCAGCGAGCCTGGTCACGCGAAGATTTGGGCCAATATTCGCGATTCTGCAGCATGGTGTCTTGCAAAAGCGCCGCGCACGGAATGGATCGCGCCAATCGCGGATGACCCCAACTACGAGAATTTGTACGACCGCTTTTACGCCATGATGCAGGACATGGCGATTACGGAGCACCTTGCATTTGCTTATGCGCTGAGCGGCGATGCGCGTTATGGCGATGCGGCAAAGGCATGGGTGCTTGGGGCGTGCCGCGCGTGGAAGCGCGACGCGGATGCGCAACCGGACGGGGGAAAAGCGTATGCCGTCTGCC
>CALEZK010000589.1 GCA_937928585.1 uncultured bacterium
TACACGGGTTGTTGCAGTGTGGCGGTTGGAATTTGCGAAACGAAGGGTTTTGGGGAGGGGAGGTGTGAGGAGGCACCTTGCCTTTGGCTTCGGAGCGGGAGCGATTACGATTACGCGCACGAGCACAATGGCACTTCGGATAGGGAGAATCGATTGCGAGTTACGATTATGATGACGATTTGGGGTTCGAGATGTGTGGATTCGGATGGACTTTTGAGATTCACACCCCGGTGACTAGAAGCTCTTATTCCGAAAAGATAAACTTGAACGAAACAACATCCAGGATATTCAAATACATGGCGATTGGTACGTCGACACTTGCGGTTCATGGCGGTGAAAAGGCCGTTACGCATTCCGGAACTGATCGTTGGCCTTTGATTCCGGTGGAGGCGGCGAAGGAACGCATTGGCGCTTTGCTGGATGGCGGAATCATTACGCTTGCGGATGGCTCGGGCGTCGTTGGGGAGTTTGAGGCGGCGTTTCGGGATCTTGTTGGATCGCGGTTCGCCCTTGCGATGAACAGCGGCACCGCGACCTTGCACAGCGCATATTTTGCTTGCGGGGTGGGGCCGGGTTGTGAGGTGATTGTGCCGAGTTACACGTGGCACGCCTCGATCACGCCGATACTGCATTGTTCCGCAACACCCGTGTTTTGCGATATCGAAGCGGACACTCTTGTTGCCGATCCCAAGGACATTGCGAAACGCATTACCCCGAAGACGCGGGCGATTTGCGTGGTGCACACGTGGGGCAATGTCGTGGACATGGATCCCATCCTGGAACTTGCTCGGGCCCACAATCTGAAAGTAATTGAAGACGCCTCGCACGCGCACGGGGCCCTGTACAAAGGACGGCCGGTTGGTGGAATCGGTCACATTGGTTGTTTCAGCCTGCAGGGGGCCAAGGCGGTGAGTGGTGGCGAAGCGGGCATCGCGACAACCAATGATCCGGAACTTTTCGATCGAATGGTTTTACTCGCGCACTTTGGCCGCGGCCCCAAAGGCGAAGGCGCGCATACATTCGATGCAATCGGCGACATGAGTCTCGGGGCGAAGTATCGTCCGCACGTTTTCGCGATTGCGCTGGCGCAGTGCAATCTTGACCGCTTGGGTGAACTGAACCGGTTGCGCACGAGAAACTATGCGCGCCTCAATGCGCTGCTGCGCGATGTTCCCGGCTTGGAACTGGTTGAACCGCGCGCGGAATGTCAGCGGGGCGGATATCTTGAGTTCAAATTCAAGGTCTCGCGCGAGATGGCGGACCGCGTTGGGGTGGAAGTTATCGAAGAGGCGTTGCGCGCGGAAGGCGCGCCCATCGCGAAAGATCGGTATTCCAATATGAACTTCACATATGGCCTTCTTCACACCGCGCCCCTCTTCACGACCTTTGACCGTCGCAGTATTGGCGGGGGTTTCTATGATCCGCGGTCATACGATGGTCCATCCAAAGCGAACCCTGTCTTGCCGGTTACGGAAGATGTTTGCACGCGACTGTTAAGCACGTTTGCGTTCATAGATGTGGACGACGAGTACCTGGTACAGATTGCGCAGTCATTTCGCAAAGTGTTTGCGCATTACGCTCTGTAAGAGTCCAAAAGGAGAATTCGATGCCCAGTGCAAGTCCCATGGCGCGGTATTGGTTTGGAAAGCATGCGCCAGAACACGCCGACGCGTGGTTCACTTTCTACAAGGCTGTGAAGTCGCAAGGCGCGTTGGACACTAAAACGAAAGAGCTTATCGCCGCCGCGGTTGGACTTGTGATGCGATGCGAGCACTGCGTGGAAGCGCACACCAAAGATGCGCTGCGCGCGGGCGCGTCCAAACAGGAAATCGCGGAGGCGCTCATGGTTGCCTCGCAGATCGCGTCGGCCTCGCAGTTGTTTTTCATGTCCGACGAGCTCGACAAGTTGCTTGGCGAATAGTGCGGGGGCGGCGTTTTACGGACTGATTTGACCGTAGACCGGTGCCAGGGCCGTGGAGATTTGCGTGTAAACGCGATCAAATACTTCGCTGTAGCGATCGTGTTCCCGAGCCGATGGCTCCACGCACTCAATGGCGCACTGTGCCTGAGATTGCGCGTCTGAAATGTCGCGATAGACTCCCGCACCGATGCCCGCGAGTAGCGCTACGCCGAGCAGGGTCACTTCGGGATGCGTCGTTACCTCGACCGGCAGTCCGGTGATGTCAGCTTTCAGTTGAAGCCATAAGGGATTCTTCTGGCCACCGCCAACGACGCGCAAGCGTTTCGGGCGGCTGGCAACTGCTCTGCCGACGGCATCGATTTGTTTTCGCAGTTGATAGCAGAGGCCTTCAAGGGTCGCGCGCACAATTTGCCCCCTGTGCGTCATCGTCTGAAGGCCGAGAATCGTGCCCATCGCGTGTTTACTTGCGTCGGGACCCATGCCGCGCATGAAGCTTGGGAGCACGAAGACTCCGCCGGATGCTGCCTTTGCTTCCGCGAACATCGTTTCGTAGACCGAATCCGAAGCGGCGTCGCGGTAGAAATTTTCGCGCACCCATTCGGTTACCGCGCCCGCGATCATGAGGCTTTGGCAGATCCATTGTTCCGGCA
>CALEZK010000590.1 GCA_937928585.1 uncultured bacterium
CTCTTCGTCGGCAGCGTCAGATGTGTATAAGAGACAGCAACTGTATCGGCAGGAGCCAGTTCGAAATCGACGTCGGTAGACCCTGCAAGAATGTCGTCTAGCGCCTGCCTCGCGTATCCGTCAGCGGTGACAGTTACTCGGTAAATTCCCTCCGTAAGTCCACTGCAAATGTATGTTCCTTCTAATAAAGTTCGCGTTTCTCCACCATGGGGTCCGCTCGTCATGGTTACGGCTGCGTTTGCGATCGGCTCGCCTTCCGTGTTGGTGACGCGCCCCGAGATTGACAGTGTCCCTCCTTGCAGAAGAACACGGACTCCCGCGAGCTGCTGGCCGGCAACCACGCTGAACAATTCAGAGTCTGTATTCATCACTATAGCGCCTTGGCCGAGGCGAGCATCTAAGAAATACGACCCTTCATGTAGGCCATTTATCGTAAACTCCGCACGTTCATTGGTGAGCACTCCCCCTAATGTGCTAACCATGTTACCCGATGGTCGCGCGAACACGAGCGCGCCCGCAACTGGCGCACCACTCGCATCAACAACAATCCCCGAGATGCTTGCTGCGGCGACCATCTTCAACCGCAAACCATGAAGTCCCTCCGTCGGCACCACAACGGGTTCCATGGGAATTAGCGCAAAACCCTCTTTAGTCGCGGAGACCTTGAATTCACCGCGCAAATCCGGGCCCGAAATACTGAACCCACCGTCAGTATCTGTTGCTTCAGAATGTAGCCTTGACTGATTCTGAGCTATGAGAGTCACCGTCGCATTCTCAAGTGGATTTCCTTCCTGATCGGTAACCGTCCCCGAAATTTTTGCCTTAGTCAGTTCACTTGCGCGAATACTTGGGATATTCGAAACCGCGGTGTCTATTTTGCTTTCGGTCCTCCCCGCACTTTCCCGCGCGGGAGGCGTGATTGCGCGCGTGGATTCCGTAGTCGTTTGTTTTAGTGGGGCCATTTCCTCAGTAGCGGAAGGCCAACGGAAATACGTCAATGTCGCTACAATTGCTAACAGGCAAATCGCAGCAGCAAGATAATATTTACCCTTCGACATTATCGACGCTTCCCCAATCTGGCCTCGCCTTTAGTAAACCGGCGCACCCGCGCATCAACGATATTCCCCCGCGCGCTGTCAATTGTTTCCCGAATCAGAACTGGAAATCTAGTTGATTCATACACGTCCAAGCGCGAAAGTTTCACCAAATGTCGTTTTCTCGCTTGTATTTGCCTGGAGCCCCATAGTCGAAATTCGCGCACCTGACCCGCGCGCGAAAGGTAAGCGCACTGCCCAACGGTTGCAGTCTTAACGGCGAAACCGATATACTCTGCTGATTTTGCGAAGCGGGGGGCTTCCGGGAAATCAAGCCTATGGCGCCCAGTGCCGCGCCGGGTGTGGGTTGAGGCGAAATCGTCTCACTCCGGGTATCTTACGAATATTCATTCGCGCTTACCGTTGCGGGCGCGAACTGTCCGTCGAGGTTAGCACGGGAGGAGAAAAGAGAGACATGGCGAAAAAGTACGTATATTTCTTCGGCGGCTCAAAAGCCGAAGGCCGCGGTGACATGAAGGAACTTCTGGGCGGCAAAGGCGCAAACCTTGCCGACATGTGCCTGATTGGAGTGCCCGTTCCCGCCGGCTTCACGATCAGCACGGAAGTCTGCACCGAGTATTACAAGCACCGCGGTCATCTTCCGAAAGAGCTGACCAAGGAAGTCGAGAAAGCCCTATCGAAGACCGAGAAGGTCATGGGCAAAAAATTTGACGACCCGAAGAACCCGCTCCTCATGTCCGTTCGCTCAGGCGCGCGCATGTCGATGCCCGGCATGATGGACACCGTCCTTAACATCGGCCTCAGCCCGAAGACGATTCCCGGCCTCATTAAGAAAAGCGGCGACGCCCGCTTCGTATACGATGCATACCGCCGCCTCATCATGATGTACGCCGACGTCGTCATGGAAAAGGCGACCGGACACGAGTCGAAAGACGGACACTCCGTGCGCGAAGTCTGCGAACACGCTCTCGAAGCGTTGAAGCGTCAACGCGGCGTTACTTTGGATACGGAGCTCTCCGCGGAAGATCTTCAGCAACTCGCCGAGCAGTTCAAAGGCATCGTGAAGGAACGCCTTGGCAAGGCATTCCCCGACGACGCCCGCGAACAGCTCTGGGGCGGCATTAAGGCCGTGTTCCAGTCTTGGAACGGCAAGCGCGCCATCGCATACCGCCGCATTGAAAGCATCCCTGATCACTGGGGCACCGCCGTGAACTGCCAGGCGATGGTCTTCGGCAACATGGGCGAAACCTCCGCGACAGGCGTAGCATTCACCCGCGACCCATCAACCGGCGACAACAAGTTCTACGGCGAATGGCTCGTCAACGCGCAGGGGGAAGACGTTGTCGCGGGTATCCGCACGCCGTCTCCGCTCAACAAGGCGACGAAGACCGAAGGCACGATGGACCACAAGTCCCTCGAAGAAGTGAACCCCAAGGCCTATAAGAAACTCGACGCGATCCGTCTGAAGCTCGAGAAGCATTACAAGGACATGCAGGACATCGAGTTCACCATCGAAGACGGCGAACTCTGGATGCTCCAGACGCGTACCGGCAAACGCACCGGCACCGCTGCGGTCCGCATGGCCGTGGAGATGTGCGAAAGCAAACTCATCGACAAGAAGACCGCGATCAAACGCGTGAAGCCGGAGCAGCTCGACGAACTCCTCCACCCCATGCTCGATCCGGATGCAGAGAAGAAGGCAACTCTTCTCGCAAAGGGCCTTCCCGCGGGTCCCGGCGGTGGTGTGGGTCAGGCCGTGTTTACGGCGGATGACGCCGAAACGTGGGCGAAGCAGGGCAAGCGCGTCATCCTCGTTCGTAATGAAACGTCGCCCGAAGACGTTCACGGTATGCACGTCGCCGAGGCAATCCTCACGGCGAAGGGCGGCATGACCAGCCACGCGGCGCTCGTCGCGCGCGGTTGGGGCAAGTGCTGCATCGTCGGTTGCGCCGCGCTCAACATCGACGCACGCGCCAAGACCATGACGGTCGGCAACACCGTCATCCGCGAAGGCGACTGGGTTTCGATGAATGGTTCCACAGGAAAAGTATTCCTTGGCCAGGTCGGCGTACTGCCCGCGCAGCCCGAAAAGAACAAATGGTACAAGAAACTCATGGGCTGGGCCGACGAGTTCCGCCAGATCAACGTCCGTACCAACGCCGAGCGTCCGGAAGACGCGGCACAAGCCATTGCGTTCGGCGCGGAAGGCATTGGCCTTGCGCGTACCGAGCATATGTTCTTCGAGCCAGAGCGCATCATTCACGTCCGTGAAATGATCCTCGCGTCTGATGTCGCCACCCGCCGCGAAGCCGTCATGAAGTTGCTCCCCTTCCAGAAGAAAGACTTCCTCGGCATCTTCAAGGTTATGGCAGGCAAACCCGTAACGATCCGTCTGCTCGATCCGCCGCTGCACGAGTTCGTCACCCTCACCGACGCGCAGATCAACGAGCTCTCGAAGCAGATCGGCGTGTCCGCGCAACAGATCAAGAACCGCATCAATCAACTCCACGAGTTGAACCCGATGCTCGGCCACCGCGGTTGCCGTCTCGGTATCGCCTACCCGGAAATCACCGAGATGCAGGCGCGCGCAATCCTCGTGGCAGCGGCCGAACTCACCAAGCAGAAGGTCAAAGTCCTTCCCGAAATCATGATCCCGCTCGTTGGCCACGAAAATGAATTCAAGAACCAGGAAGCCATCGTGCGCCAGGTCGCCGCGTCAGTCGAAAAAGAATACAAGGTCAAGATCGACTACCTCGTCGGCACCATGATCGAGATTCCCCGTGCCGCGCTCGTCGCAAACAAAATCGCCGAGCACGCCGAGTTCTTCAGCTTCGGCACCAACGATCTCACGCAAATGGGCTTTGGC
>CALEZK010000591.1 GCA_937928585.1 uncultured bacterium
GATTCAGACCGAAGAGGGTGACATCAAGCTGGTGCGAGAGGATCGTTATGGGCTGCCAATTGGAAGCGACACTATCCGCGAATGCGCCCCTGATACCTTGCAGTGTCAATCCATCGCGCACGTTAGGATTCGCAACCACGTACGCGGTGTCGTCGTATGTCAGAAAGTCGTTATATTGCGCCTGCCAGAAGGTGGTCAGCACAAGCAGAAGAAGCACTACCGGCGGTAACCACTGGCCTTGCATTGCAACCTTGGAATCGCCCGCCGCTTTGGGTGTTTGTTTGCGCATTCGAATCGCGGATGCGCGAGATTAGAACATCGGATCGCGCAGGCAGCTCTCGCGAAGGTTGTGATATTCCTGGAACATCGCTTCGGCGTTCTCCACATCGATGCCCAGCACGCCCAGCGGTACGCCAAGCGATTGAATCGCATCGCGCCATGCATCCACGTTGTCACCGGGCGTGCGCGCCATTACTTCAGCAATGGAGACAATGGCCGTCGCTTCTTTCGCTGAATCGGCAAGCTCGGGCTTGTGGTGAAAGCGTATTGGTTCGACAATATCTACGGGAAGGCCCCAATGATCCGCGAGGACGTAACCGGCTTCCGTATGGGAAAGGCCGATCTCGGTCTCCTCGGCTTCCTGAAGCGCGAGACCCTCGAGATCCTTCTGCACCTTGGTATAAAGCTCCGGCACTGCCTCCGAGAGGGCCAGGCGTCCGATATCGTGCAACAAGCCACCACTGAAAACACCCGGAATATGCTTGCGTCCAGCAGCTTTCGTCACAATGCGCGTCGCGCCCGCGCAACACATGGAATCCAGCCAGAACTGGCGATAGTCGAGCGTTTTGGTTTTCTCGAACACGTTTACCACGGCGGCGGAAAGCACTATTGAGTAGGTCTCGCGCAATCCGAGGAGGGAAACGGCGAGCGACACTTCATCCACGCGCTGCGCAAAACCGTAGGCGGCGGAGTTCGCGACGCTCAGCACTTTTGCGGCAATCGGAGGGTCCATCACGATGATGTCCGCGACGTCGCGGATTGTGCTCATGGGATCCAAAGTAGCATCCTGCACGCGGCGAACGGTTTCCGGCAGTGCAGGAAGCGTGTCGATCTGACGAATCATGGTAGCGACATTGGAAAGGCGCAGTGATGTTGCGAGCCCCCGTACGCTTTCTTCCGTGTTGGCCTGCTGCACGGGAGTCGCCTCGGCGGGATAATAGCGTTCGATGGCCGAGCGAATATCGTTCGGCGAGCACAACAGTGGCTTTACGCGCAGCCCCGTGGCCGTCTCAATCTGCTTGACCGTTGCCGTGTCCAGCGGGCAGACCATGCCAACCGTCAGCAACTTGCCCAGCTTGTCGATCGGAAACATTTCATGCTTCAGGGCGAGCTCGCGCGGAATCAGCGCGATCAGTTCGCGCGGTATTTCATATTTCGATAAATCGATACTCGCAATGCCCGGCTGTTTCGCAAGGAACTCGACGAATGACTCCGCGGTCAGGTAGCCAAGCGTGATGAGCGTTTCGACAATCTTGGTGCCGCGCTGCTGTTGCGCGCTCAGGCCTTCGTCAAGCTGATGTGAATCCACGAGACCTGCGTCGACGAGCAATTCGCCAATGCGCCGCCTGGCGGCAGCATCGAATGCTTTTGGTCCAGTCGTGCGTGCTGCGGGAACGTGTCGCGGGTCGGGTTGGGTATTGCCGGGTGTGGGTGCCATGGTCGGTCGTCCTCGGTGCTGTCTAGTCTGCCTAATCGTACTCGCAAACGCGGCCGTAGTCGAATTCGTTATGCGACAACCTCGACCCCCGCGTTCACAAACGGAACCGCCGAGCACCTGAGGGGTTTCAAGGCGGTCACGACTGCCAAGGCCTGAGCCTCGGACGCGCAAAGCCCAAACACTGTTGGACCGCTGCCGCTCATGCGTGCGGCAAAGCAACCTGCATCCACGAGATTCTGACGAATCGTTGCCAGCTCCGGGTGCATTGTGAAAACAGGAATTTCCATTCGGTTAAAGAGCATGCCTGCGACATCGCCAGCCGCCAAGTTCGCGAGTGCAAGGCAAAAGGACGTTGTTCTGCCGTCTACCGGCGTGTCGGGGTTCTTTACGAGGAGGGGACTGGTATACACCGCGCGCGTACTGACGTGTAACGCAGGGTGGGCCAACACACACCAGGTCTTGGGCATTGGCGCGAGCCGTTCCATAATTTCACCGCGGCCCGTTGCCGCAACCGTACCCCCGCGGATGCAGTACGGCACATCGGATCCGAGTTCCAGCCCGAAGCGTTCCAGTTCCGCGTCAGTAAACCCGAGGTTCCAGACGGCATTCAGACCGACCAGCGCAGCGGCAGCGTTTCCGGAACCGCCTGCGAGACCCGCAGCCACGGGTATGCGTTTATCGAGATACATCTCCGCGCCACGGGTACATCCGGCGCGCTCCTGCAAGAGTGTCGCCGCGCGGTAAACGAGATTTGTCGGTCCGCAGTCCAATTCGGGGTTTGAACAACGCAAATTGATGTCATTGTCACGCGCTTCTATCGCAAGCTCATCAAAAAGGCCGACCGTCTGAAATACCGTCTCGATATTGTGAAAGCCGTCGGGTCGCTGCGGCAACACATCCAGATAGAGGTTGATCTTTGCGTAGGATCGAAGTCGAATCGCGTCACGCATTCCGGGAAGGTTCCTCAGTAATTCTTCGATCGCAGAATTGAAACGAGCAATGCGATTCCCAGGACGCCGGCAATCGTGAAGCCCGCGTAGCCCAGTGGGCGCGCACCCAGGTTGGTAGACAAGAGCAGACTGGATCCCACAATTAACGATCCGGCAATCACGCTGAACGCGATGCGATTGCTCGCGCGATCGGTTACGTGCGCGAGGTGATCAAGACCTTCGTGATCCAGCTGCACTTTCAGCCGGCCGCGGCGCATCTGGCGCAGCAGGTCCTGTACTTCGCCGGGCAATTGCCGCCCGATGCGCGCAAGCGCGGATATCCCCTCCTGGCCTTCGTGCGCAAGATTCTGGGCGGAGAAACGCTGCGTAAAGATTTTCTCCACATACGGGCGAATGACCGGTGCGATATCCAGTGTGGGATCGAGGCCGCGCGCGGTTGACTCAATTGTTGCCATCGCCTTGAGCAGCAGCGAGAAGCGCGGCGCAAGCTGCAATTTATGTTGGCGGAGAATCTGCGCGACGCGATCGAGGGTATGGCCAATGTCGACCTTTCCCATCACCGTCTGCGCCTCGAACGCGATGTACTCAGCAATGTCGTGCACCAATGCGGCGCGATCTTCGGCTTCACCAGTTGTTGTGAAAGCGAGGAGCGCGTCGGTGCATCGCTCCGCGTCTTCCTCGAAAACCGCGCGCAACAAATCGGCCATTGCGCCGACATCGGCGGATTCGAGATGGCCCACCATGCCATAGTCCAGAAACGCAATCTGATTGTTTCGCATCACCAGGATGTTGCCGGGATGCGGGTCGGCGTGGAAAAGATGGTGCTCGAATACCTGCTTGCACAATGCGTGACAGCCATTCTCCGCCACGGCGCGAGAGGTGCAATTTCGCTCCGAGAACTGTTCTCGCGCATCGATGCGAATGCCGTCGATCCAGTCCATCGACAACACACGCTCGCCCGACAGCATGCTGTCTACCCGCGGCACGAACACATTGGTCTCGCCGTCATAGTTCTTCCGGAACCGGTGAATCACCCGTGCCTCGATGGTGAAATCGAGTTCCCGCATGATTGAACGCTCAAATTCGTCCACCATCCCGACGGGATCCATCCATTCGAACTCTTTTACGTGCTCGCTGATCCATTCCGCGATACCGCGCAGCAGATTTACGTCGGAAACAATTTTCTGGCGGATACCGGGACGTTGGACCTTGACGGCAAGTTCGCGGCCATTCACGGCGCGCGCGCGATAGACCTGGCTGAGCGATGCAGATGCAACGGCAGTCTCGTCGAACGCGGAAAATCGGTTTGCAATGGTCGTGCCAAGGTCGCCTTCGAGAATGGGCCGCATCTCTTCGAAAGGAAGGACCGCGACGTTATCCTGGAGTTGACTCAACTCATCGCACAATTCAGTACCGATCAAATCGGGCCGCGTGCTGAGTATCTGCCCAAACTTCACGAAAGTCGGTCCCAGTTCTGTCAGCGCGGATCGCAACCGCTTGCCGACAGTTGCCGTGGGTTCCGTGGGTCGTTCGATAATATTCATGCTGCGAAGCAGCTTCGCCGGTATACCCTCGTGCAGGCTGAGCCGGCGCAGCAGATCCGCGAAGCCATGCTTGAGCAATACCTGTATCACTTCGGCCAGCCGCACGGCATTACCTACGCGCTTCACAAGGCTATGGTAGGGCATGGCGCTGCTCGAGGGAACGCGGGAAGCAATGCCCGCGCCTGCATGTTATGGTATGGCGCATCGAACTATTCAGCACGACGAAAAGATTCCTTTGCGCACAGTGTACCTAAAGGCCGCGTGCGCGGGCTAGGGTTTCGCCCGTGAACGGCTGCGGCAACTATTTTCTCTGAAAGAACACCAATGTCACCGACGATTCTCTGGTTCCGGCTGGACCTGCGGCTTGAAGACAATCCCGCGCTTGACGCCGCGCTGCGCCGTGGGGCGCCCATTATTCCAGTGTACTTGCACACGCCGGACGAAGAAGGCGCGTGGCGGATTGGCGGCGCGAGCCAATACTGGTTGCACCAATCACTCAAGAGCTTGAACGCAAATCTCGAAAAGCGCGGCACGGCGCTTGTCATACGCAAAGGTCCGCGTGCGCTCGCCCTGTTGGACACGCTGATTAGCGAAACTGGCGCGGCCGCCGTCTACTGGAACCGTCGCTACGAGCCCACTCTTATCGCGCGCGATGCGGCAATCAAAAGCGAACTCAAATCGCGCGATGTGGCGGTAGAAAGTTTTAATAGCGCCCTGCTTTTTGAACCCTGGGAAATCCAGAACAAGCAGGGCCTGCCCTTTCAGGTCTTCACGCCGTTTTGGAAAAACTGCCTGACCCTTGCATCGCCGCCAGAGCCAAGGCCCGCGCCGAAGAGAATCGATAGTCCTTCACCACTTCCGAGATCCGAGTCGTTGTCATCGCTAAAGCTGGAACCCGCGATAGACTGGGCCAAGGGCATACGCGCAACGTGGGTTCCCGGCGAGGATGGCGCGCATGCGCAACTCGGCAGGTTTCTGAAGTCTGTCGCGCAGTACCCTGAAGCACGCGATCGCCCGGATCAACTCGGTACATCGCGGCTCTCGCCACACCTGCACTTCGGCGAGATTGGTCCGCGCCAAATATGGCACGCCACGCGCGAACACGGTTCGCTCGCATCGATACCGGGGACGACGCGCGGCGAAGAAAAATTTCTGAGCGAAGTGGGGTGGCGCGAGTTCGCGCATCACCTTCTTTATCATTTTCCAACGACAATTGAATCGCCCTTGCGCGCACAGTTCGAGCAATTCCCGTGGGCGAAAGACCGGAAGCTGCTGCGCGCGTGGCAGAAAGGGAAGACCGGCTACCCCATTGTCGATGCGGGCATGCGCGAATTGTGGCAGACGGGATGGATGCATAATCGCGTGCGCATGATCGTTGCCTCGTTCCTTACGAAAGATTTGCTGATTCCGTGGCAGGATGGCGCGCGGTGGTTCTGGGATACGCTGGTGGATGCCGATCTTGCCAGCAACACGCTGGGCTGGCAATGGACCGCCGGCTGCGGCGCTGATGCCGCGCCATATTTCCGCATCTTCAATCCAACAAGCCAAGGCATCAAGTTCGATCCACAGGGCGACTACGTGCGCAGGTATGTTCCCGAACTTGCGGCGCTGGACGCCAAATGGATTCACAATCCCTCCGAGGCGCCCGCCGAAATTCTTCGCGCGGCGAACATTGTTCTTGGAGAAACCTATCCAACCCCAGTCGTCGACCACGGCGAAGCCCGCGCGCGGGCGCTGGAGGCATTCGCGTCGATTAAAGGCAGATAAGATTTCGGCGCTGGAAATCTGCCTTCGTGTCGATGCACACTGTGCTTCTGCAGAGCGCGTGAAATCGGAGAAATGCCATGGCCTATCGTTTGGGAGATTACGTACTCTATGGCGAGCTGCGAAACACTTCCAACTATTCGACCACCGGTTACCTTGTCATGCGCTCGGAGAACGAGGACGACCAGCACGTTCTGCACCTGAACCTTACCGGCAACCCTTCGCCGGACCTCATGGGAAAACGCGTCCGGTTCTGGCTTGAGAAAGACAGTCATGACGCGCAGTTGTTCCGGCGCGATGATCACAAGGAACTTCGCGACAATCAGATCGGGCCGACCGGAACCATGACTGCCGAAGGGTGGGTCAAGACTTTTGATTGCACAATGGAGGAGTTTCTGCGCCGATCAAAACTCGGTGAACCGCCGCCGACCCGATGGACGCGAAAACTTCATTTTGAATGGCACAGCCAGAACGGCAACGTCGTGGTGGAACTTGCCGACGTGCTCGTCGATGAATGCATACGGCCACCACGCCCGAAAGATGAAAATGACGATGGCGACTGGGTGCCCCTTCCAAACCTCGCCTTTCCCCCCGAGTTGAGCAACGCGCCGAAAGCGGGCGGTCCGGGTTTTCGCATCGTTCATATCGAGGGCGAATCCGCGCATGTCGAAGATTGGACGCCGCCCGCACTGGAATCAGAAGAAGACTTCGAAGAGGATGAATCGCGCGCGGGCAACGTGGCAGACGCGATTAAGGATATGCTCGGATCCGATGAAGAAGACGACGACGAGGAAGACCACGAAGACGACGTTGCTGAAATGGAATTGATGGATTACTGCATCGAACATGCGGAAGAGATCCCAATTCAGTCGTTGATCAAAAATGCAGACAACCTTCCCGCGCCAGAAGACCTGGATGATGAACAGGTCGAATCAAAATTGAAATTGATCCTCGGCGAACTGGCACTAATCGGCATAACGCTCGACGTATGCGAGCATTTCACCCCGCGCGACTGCTATCGCATTCTGCTTGAGAAGGTCTTGCCCGAGGGCGGGGCGTTTGAGGAACTAATCGGTACCGGATGGGTGCAGCACACTTCCACAAGCGACTTCTGCAAAGCATGCGAAGCGGAATTTGACAGCGAATACGAAGGAATCGACGAACTGCTCGGAGAAGAAGGGCGCAACTAGCGCCGCAACGCCGATAAGGCCAGATTCGATGGCAAGCTATTTGCTGATATTCGTATGCGTCGTTATTTCGTTTCGAATAGCAATCCTGCTTGGCATAGCGCGGGAAAAAAGACTTCTACGCGCCAAAGGGCTTCCCACAACGCTCGTCGAATTAAACAAGTGGACAACGCATACTCCAGACATCGTTGCCAGAACGGAATCCCTTCACAGTGTCCTATCGGAAATAAGGGAATTAGTTACAAATCGAGCGGTAGATGAAGCTGCCAATCTCGTCTATCGTCGTGCTCTCCAATATATGGTAGAAGAGGGCTTGGATTGGACGCATGTCGATTCAGTTGCCGAAGATATTGCACGCGAATCTTCCACGTCTCTGTCCCGGAAGGGAGATCCGCTTGAGCTTGAGATTCCGCTTGAACAGATTCCCGTTGCAACGAATGTAGAGGAGTCATTAAGGAGCTTGGTAAAGCAGTGCGAATCTCAGATCGCACAGCTCGATGCAGCTCTCGCGAGCGGCCCCTGCAAATTCACAGTTGATTTTAGGCCATGGCCTAACGTGGATCTGCTCGACCATATTGGCAAGCTCAAGATCGCGGCAGAACTGTTACAACGCACTGCAATTCTCCACGCCGACGCCGGAAAGAAGCATGAAGCTTTGCAGGCGCTGCTTTGGTGCTTCCTGCTTGCGCGCGTATTGGCGGACGAACCCACAACGATCTCGCAATTGGGATTAGCGCGAATATTTGGTTTGGCTATAGATGGCGTCGAACAAGTCCTGACCCGCTGCGAACTTACTCGCGACGATCTGGATGAGATCGAGGAAGCTGCAGCGAAAAGCTTTAGAGCTGACGGGCATATCAGGGCATGTGCGGGCGAGATTTGTTTGGTGACGTCAGGCGGTGGTTTGGAAAATGATCGTCCGGAATGGGTCGTAGCGCGAATTTGGAACTATGTGCCAAGCTGGTGGTCTTGGCGACTCGTGTACGAACTTCCCTTAAAGGCGATGGGAGTCGAAGAGCTTCGCGCACTCTTTTACGTCGCACTAAGCCGAAGATACATGAGCGCGTTGGCCCATCCGGACGATACGATAGCGACCGCTATCAACCGCTATTATGCTTCATCCCTTATGAAGATCGACCAACTGATCGATTCTTCGCCGCCGGGCAGTCTGATAGGGGTAATGCCAAATATCGTGCCTATCAGTATGCGCACGCGATACAACGCGCTTAGAGCTGGTTTGGCGGTTGAGCGTTACCGACTTGATAATGGCAGGATGCCCGACTCATTAGCGGAACTTGTTCCGCAGTATTTAGAACGAATTCCATTGTCCGTGCACGATGGAATGCCCCTACGATTCGAGAAACCCCAAACCGGTTACGAGATTTTGCCTGCACTTCCGAGTGAAGGCGAAGCAGAGCCGTCGATGTCGAGGTCAGCAGAACTCAGCGAGTTCCGTGTATTCAGATAGCGCGATTGTTGGAAGACGCAACGGCACGACTCCGTCAGGCCAACCTCCAAGAAGTTCCATCAGGTCAGTAAAACTCAACGCCGAACAGTTTGGCCTGCCTCAGCTTGAACGCGAGAATCACCGGCTTACCCCCGTGATTCAGCCCATCCTCGCCATTCCAGGTAACCGGAAACTCCAAGTTGTCACCGATGATGCGATCCGACGCGTCGAAGGTGCGGCCTTCGATTATCCCGCCGCCGTAGGTTCGAATTTGCGTCTTGATATACCCGCTCGGTTTTACGGAAGCGTTTAGGCGGATGCGCTCGCCGCGCGGGACCACCGCGACCGTCGCGAACTCGCCTTCCTCATCGCACTGCAACGCAACAAGGCGGCCTTTTGGCCACATCGCGATGCCACCAACACCTTGCACGCCGGGAAAGAGCCCCTGCCGTTTGTCGAACGCGCGTCCCGGGTATTTATGCGGAATGGGTTGGCCGCCGTAGGTGATGCCCCACTTCTGATCCGCGTATTCGAGCAAGTTCCCACTGCACACGACGTAGCCTCCGTCTGGCGCACCCACCGCACCCAACTCCACTACTGGACCGCCCGGCACGCGCGACCAGACGTTTCCGTCCATGCTCGATAGCAGCCACGTCGCGCCGCCGTCGTTCTCCAATTCCCACAACCAGGGAAACATCACATAGTTATCCGGAATCCCCGGCAGTGTCGTTGCGCAGTTCGTGTAGTAGAGATGACTCGGCGCCATGTCTGCGCCGGTGGTCACGATGATCTCCGGTTTGCCGAAGTGGCGGAAGTCCTTGCTCGTTGCGCGCGCAATGGAACGGCGGCCAACGCCGATCCAGCTATCGATATTCTCGGTTTCGTATCCCTGCGCCTTCGGCGTCACCTGCCAGCCACGCACAATCGCAACATATTCTTTTCTATTCTCGTCGTAGAAGCAGACGTTCTGCGTATCCGCATGCTGCACCATTAACGGCTCCGGCAGCGAAGTCCAGTTGATACCATCGGGTGACACGGCGCCAAACACGGCAACAACGCAACGAAACCCGCCGACGTCGGTGCGGCGCGCCATCGTGTCAACTTCATCCGGATATTTCGCCGCGAATGCATTCCACTCTTCGTCGGTGATGATGCCAAGGTAGAACATTTTGTACCGCTCGTCGACCGACGAAGGATCGACGAAAACCGTGCCGCCATGGAAGCCCCGTGTGGAACCGTTCAGGTCGCCGCGAAACACAATGTTGTTGTCCTTGTTCCCTGCATACTCGAACAGACCGAGCTTTGGAAACGTCCAAGTGATAGCGTCCGCCGATTCCGCGTAAGCAATGTGGCTGTTGTATCCCGGCAGGATTTTGTCTTTCGAACTGAATGGTTCCGGTTCCGTTGTCGCGCCAATGGTGTACCACGCCTTGTACTTGCCGTCTTCAAACACTTGCGCGGCGATCTGGCCGGGTTTGAAAGGAACCTTCTCGGCGGGTTGCGCTACAAGTCGAATTCCACGCGGCATATCATACGTTTCAAACTTCGCCGGGCGCGTGCCATCGCCTTCCAGCCAAGCGCCGATGTTCTTTTCCGCTTCCGATGCATCGGGTGCGACGTCAACCTTCCAGCCGAAACTGCCTTGTCGTACGTACTGCCAACTCGTGAAGTAGAGGAAGTTGCTTTTCAGTTCCACGGGCTCGCCGTAGAATTTGTCTACCTGCGCGAACGCGGACATCGCAATGATCGAACCACAAAGGCATCCGCAGAGAACACGAAGCATGAAAACGATCTCCCTTACTTGCCCCTGCGTTGTGGCCGCCCGCCTTTTCGCCGCAGCGGTGGACGGCCCCTAACGGGTTTTCGTTCGCTCTTCTCGGGCGCATCATTCGCGGTTTGCGCAACGGGCGGTTTCTTTTTGTCAGACGCAGCGGCCTTTGCGACGCCGACTGCCGGTTTCTCTTCGAGTAGCTTCTGAAATTCTTTTGGCAAATTGATCTTGAATGCCAATCGTTTGCCTGTCGAAGGATGGATGAAGGATAGAAAGTACGCGTGCAATCCCATCCGCTTTATAGGATTGGAATGTGCGTCGTATTTCTTGTCGCCTACGACGGGATGGCCCAGTTCCGAAAGGTGCGCGCGAATCTGATTCTTTCTGCCGGTTTCCAGCGTGACTTCGAGCAGCGCAAAATGACGCGAATGATCGAGCATTTTGTAATGCGTAATCGCCAGTTTTGAATCGTCCGCGCGGGCCGTGCTGTGCACCTTCATGCTCTTGGGATTCTCCCACAGGTGCGACCGTATTGTGCCGGAACGCTCTTTTGGCACGCCTTCCACCAGCGCGTAGTATTTTTTCTCAGCGCGCTCCCATCGCTCCTGCAACGCGCGTTTCGTCGCCTCCGTGCGGGCGAACACGACCAGGCCGGACGTATCGCGATCCAAACGATGCACGATGAATATCCGCTCGCCGCGGTGCGGCTTGCCGGCCTGGACGTAAGCGGTTACCTGCCGGTACGCCGTGCGATACGTCTCCTTTTCCGTCGCAATGGTCAACAAGCCTTCCGGCTTGTTGATCACGATGATATGTTTGTCCTCGAAGATAATGTCCGGTCTCGGCACCTCGGTTTTTGGATGCAACGCAGGCTGTGCTTTTTCGACGACGACCTTATCCCGCGGCTCCAGCAGATGATCATGGCGCGTGATCGGGTTGCCGTTCACGTACACTGCGCGGTGCTTCAGCAACTGCTTGAGCACCGTGCGCTTGCGCTCGGGATAGTGTGCCTGCAGAAAGGCAAGCAGCGAGATGCGATCTTTTACAACCAGGGCGCGAGAGATCTTCATGGTGGCCTCACAAGGTAAAGTGCGGATTCCCCGCACCAGTATAAACAACACGGCGTGATTTCAGCTCGCGCCGAAATCACGCCGTGCGATGATTTGTGAAAAAGTCTAGTTCAGCTTCTCGAGCGGCGAACCGTCATACGTGATCTTGTCGCCTTCGACCTTCGCTTCGTAGGTCGAACCGCCAACATCGATTGCGAGCTTGTCGCCTTCGAGCTTCCACGTGCCGTCGGTGTCTCCATTGACCTTCAGTGCGCCGTTTTCGTTGAACGCGAGCTCGTAACCCGCCGCGCTCCACTTCGTGCCGACGATGGTCTTGCTGTCGAGGGCCGCGCCAGCCGCAGGGGCCGCCGCAGGTGCTGCGCCGTCGGCTGGTGCTGCTGCCGGTGCCGCGCCGTCAGCCGGCATCGGTTCGGTCGTTGCCGGTGCAGGTGCTGCTTCCGGTGCTGGCGCAGGCGCCGCTTCCGGAGCCGGGGCGGGTGCCGCTTCAGGGGCCGGGGCCGGAGCCGGTGCAGGCGCAGCTGCCGGGGCAGGTGCTTCAGCAGGGGCCGGTGCTTCGCTCGGTGCAGGTGCGCAACCTACCACCGCGAACGTGAGCGCAAGTGCCGCGAGAGGCAGCATTGCGAAGCGTGAAAAGCGCTTCATGGATCGTTTCTCCTTTGTAATAAGGTGTTATGAGCCCGCTAGGCGCGACCACGTGGGCGCACCGTGCTAATCAGCTGGTTTCTCCATAGCCTACACGCAGACGACGTTGTGCGTCAATGCGGCTGTCTAGGCGGGAGCTGCGACCGGGTTGGCGGGCAGCAGCCCCACCGCCGGGGCTACCGGCGAATCGCTCCGGTACCGCGGCACGATAATCTCCACATCGCCGATGATTTGGCGCGAGACGAACAGGGCCGCGGCCGGGTGCTCAAACGCCAATTCCTTCAAATACTGCCACCATTCGCCGTTCTCGATGGTTCGGCCGAGCAGCGTCGTGGGAATCTCGCGAGGGTCTTGCCCCAGCATTTCTTCGATCTCCCGCGCCAACGAAACGCGGGATTCGCCCCGCGCAGCGATGGCATGCTGGATCCGTGCCTCAAAGTCGCGCATGAGCTTGCACGCATCACGATAACGGTCGACAAAAGCACGCCATTCGGGGTCGCATTGCTTCACCAGCTCCGCGAGAAACGCCAGTTTCGCCTCCGTCGGCCGTGCGTCGAGCCGCGCGGCGGTCGCGGGATTCAGCAGCAGAAATGCCAATGCGTTTCTCAGGAAAACATCGGTTGGTTGCAACGGCAGGCACTCCTCAGGGCTCCTGGGGTACTCCCCGTGCAGCAGCAGCGCCTTGGTCTGCCAGTTCGGCACCAGCGGCAACGGTTCAGGAAAAGCGGCGTAGTTGTATTCCAACCCCGTTGCAATCAGGTAGCCGCGGACGCCTTTGGCGATCTTCCCGTCATCCAGCGCTTGATCAGCTTGCGCGAAAAACTCTTCCTGAACGCGCCTGCGAATGCGAAGCAATTCGTAAGCCTGCGCGGCGATGGTGTACTTCCCCAGGCGCACGGCGTTGTCCGCCAAAAGCATCACCAGCTCCGACGGCAACTGGGCAGGACGGCGCTCTGACAACTCTCGCTGAATATGCGCCCATACCGCGGTATCGCGCACGATGCGCATCGCTTCCGTGAATTCGCGACTCGACTCGCCTTCCGCGTTAGGTAGCAAGTAAGCATACTTCGGATCATCGAAACGTTCCGAAGAATCCTCGCGCGCGGGCGAGAAGGGAAGAAACAGCAACCGGAAATTGACGAAATCGCCTTCAGCAACGGCTTTTGCCAAAGCCGCGGCAACAGTATCGGGATTGACAACCTTGGTGTTGACGGCCGCTTTCTTTTTTCCAAACACGATTAGTGCGCTCCCTGCGCGAGCACGCCTGTCACAAAGCGGCGTCGCTCATCCCAGTCTATATTGGGCTTCGTCACATCCGCATAGGGCAGACGCTCCAGAATTTGCCGGTACAACTCCTGCCGATACTGTCGCAAGATGCCCGAGGCGTGCCGTTCGTGCGCGGCATCCCAGTAGCTTACTTCCACGCATTCTTTGTCCCGGCCGCCGGCGAGCATCGCATCTTCCACATAGCGCGAAAGAAATCCGCGCACTTGCGAATCGAAACTCTTGCGAAGCTCGTTGGTGTCCTGCCCCGCATTGGCAGCATCGCGCCATTGCCGCTCCAACGCGATAAGTTGTTTGCGGTCGCTCCAGTACGCGTCCCGCAAGTCGGTTTCGCGCAACAGAAAAAGCGCGGCATTGAGCTTCGCCATTTCAAGCAAATAGCGCGACCGGCGCTCCTCCGTGATTTCAACCGCGGCGATTTCCGCCACGAGTTCCTTCATCTTCGTGCGATAAGACTTGCGTACTTCGCCGGGCTTGGCCGTCTCGTCCAGACCCAACACCTCGAAGTAATCGACGTACCCGTTCTCTTCGTCCTGTGCCACGGATGCAATTTTCCTTTACCGTTTGCGACAAAACCGCCGCGGAACTGTGGAAACCGGTATTGTACCGTTCACTGGGCTGTTGCACAATCTCGCCATGTGACCGCTTGTGGAAGCGTAACCCCCGCGAGGCCTGTATTC
>CALEZK010000592.1 GCA_937928585.1 uncultured bacterium
CGCCAGCAGCGCGCGCGCATGGCCCATGGTAATCGCCCCCTGAACGACTGCGTCCTGCACGTCCGGGGGCAGGTTCAAGAGCCGCAACGTATTCGTCACAGTGGCGCGCTTTTTACCGACCTCTTCCGCGCACTTCTCCTGCGTCCAGCCGAACTCGCGCATTAACAATTCATATCCGCGGGCCAATTCAATCGCATTCAGGTCTTCTCGCTGAATATTTTCAATCAAGCCAAACTTCAGCATGTCGCCGTCGGCAATATCACGTACAATCGCGGGAACGCTGGCGACGCCCGCGAGCACGCTGGCACGTACGCGCCGTTCGCCGCTGACCAACTGGTACTCGCCGCCGACAACACGGACGATAATCGGTTCCATCACGCCGTCACGCGCGATGGAATCGGCCAACTCGCGCAGCGGCTCTTCGGCGAATGCCGTTCTGGGTTGTCTCGGGTTCGGCTTAATCTCCCGGGGATCCAGCGCCAGCACACGATCGCCCAACTCCACCATTTCCGTTGAGATGGGAGCGACGACGGCGTGCGTTGGCGTTGAAGGCTCCTCGGATTGCGACTTGCCGGGAATGAGTGCGCCTAGGCCGCGGCCCAATCCACCTTTCTTGAATTTAGACACGAGCGAGCACCTCTTTCGCCAGGGCGATATAGGCCTGCGCGCCCGCGGATTTCTCGTCGTACAACACCGCGGGCTTGCCGAAACTTGGCGCTTCACTCAGCGTTACGTTGCGGGGGACGATGGTCTGGAAGACTTTCTTGTCCAAGTGAGAACGCACGTCTTCCACAACCTGTTTGGACAGGTTGGTGTGCGAATACATGGTGAGAAGCACACCGTCAACGGTAAGCGCGGGGTTCAGATTGTCTCGGACGAGCTTGATCGTTTGCAGCAATTCGCTCAACCCTTCGAGCGCGTAGTATTCACACTGCAATGGAACGACCACGCCATCCGCCGCTACGAGACCATTTACCGTCAACAGGCTGAGCGACGGCGGGCAATCGATCACCACAAAGGCATAAGCGTCCATTGCCGGCGCGAGACAACTCTTCAAACGATACTCGCGAGATTCTATCGAGACGAACTCAACCTCTGCCCCGACCAACTGTCGGTTGGAGGGAATCAGGAACAGGCCGGGAATATCGGTTGCGCGGACGGCCTCGGAGAGGGGCACGTCCTCGCTCAACACGTCATAAAGCGTGTAGGGCACGTCATTCTTATTGACGCCAAGGCCGCTCGTTGCGTTTCCCTGTGGGTCGAGATCGATTAGGAGGGTTTTGTGGCCTTCGAGCGCCAGCGCGGCGGCGAGATTCACGGCAGTTGTCGTTTTCCCGACGCCGCCCTTCTGATTCGCTATGGCAACAATTCGACCCATTCGCAACCCGTACGCCGGTAATTTGCCCGCGTTTTGTTCTGATTCTGAGAAGATAGCCGGCGCGCACACCTGTGCCGTTTCAATGCGCACCGTGAACCGCGAATGATACGGTTGCGCCGCCGGACAAGTCAAAACTTAGGCCTAAAGTGATAAGACAAGGTTTACACGTGGTCTTAAGCGATAGACATAAGCGAGTGCCGGCGCCTTGAGAGAAGTTGGCGTTCGAGGTTAAATCATGTACTCCGGTTCGAAGACGCGAACGTCACGTGGACGGACGTAAACCGAATCATTTCGCAGCAGGTTGAGTTCGCGGAACCGATCTTGTGTAAGTGATACATGGAATATCCCATCGTCTTGGCCTTTGAGTTCTACCTTTACAATCGGTCCTGCTGCATTGATATGCAGAATCTGGGCGGGAATCGCCCCCGGTCCCAGCGGAGCCCGGTCTATGTCGATGCCGTGCGGACGGACGTAGCCAAGTGGAATCTTGCCTTCTTTATCGTACCCGTTCTCGGGGATGTCCGCGCTGCCAGACACCACCACATTGCCATCTTCATATCGGACGTGAAAGAGGTTCACGTCGCCGAGAAACTGGTATACAAAAGGGGTTGCCGGATGGTGGTACACATTCTCCGGCGTCCCGACTTGCTCGATCCGCCCATGGCTCATGACGACGATCTCGTCCGCGACTTCGAGTGCCTCTTCCTGGTCGTGCGTTACAAAGACGCTTGTAACGTGCAGTTCGTCGTGAAGCCTGCGCAACCAGCGCCGCAGTTCCTTGCGTACTTTGGCATCCAACGCGCCGAATGGTTCGTCGAGCAGCAGGACTTTGGGTTCGACTGCGAGTGCGCGCGACAGCGCGACGCGTTGGCGCTGGCCACCAGACAACTGCGTTGGGTAGCGATGTGCCATGTGGTCGAGCTGGACCAATTTCAATAGTGACATCACGCGATCGGATATTTCCGATTTGGAAGGCCGCGTGCTTCGTGGCCGCACTCGTAATCCGAAGGCAACATTCTCAAATACCGTCATGTGCCGAAACAGCGCGTAATGTTGAAAAACGAATCCGACGTTTCTGTCGCGCGCGGAGCGCTTTGAGATGTCGTCGCCATCAATCTCGATCGAACCCGCCGTGGGTACGTCCAACCCCGCGATGATTCGAAGCAGCGTAGTCTTTCCCGAACCGGATGGTCCCAGCAACGCCATCAAGCCACCCGATTGGATTTCCAATGATACGTCGTGAAGCGCGATGAAGCTTCCAAAACTTTTCGTGATATTTTTGACCGATATGCTCATGACTCGATTCCTTCCCGCTCAATCTCTTCCTGATTGCGTTGCACCCGCAGTGCATTCCACTCAACGAGGCTCTTCAGCGCCAAGGTAATCAGCGCAAGGAACGCAAGGAGGGATGCCACCGCGAATGCGGCTACAAAGTTGTATTCGTTATAGAGGATTTCCACGTGCAACGGGATGGTATTGGTCTGTCCGCGGACATGACCGGACACCACCGAAACCGCGCCGAACTCACCCATCGCGCGCGCGTTGCACAAGATCACGCCATACAGCAGGCCCCACTTGATGTTTGGTATGGTGACCCGCAGGAATGTCTTTATGCCGGACGCTCCAAGGAGAATCGCCGCCTCCTCTTCCTCCGTGCCTTGCTGCTCCATCAGCGGGATGAGCTCCCGCGCGACGAACGGAAAGGTCACGAAAATGGTCGCCAGCACAATACCTGGCACCGCGAATACAATTTGTATGTCATGTTCGTAGAGCCATGGCCCAAGCCAGCCCTGCAGGCCGAATAACAACACGTAGATCAGGCCCGAGATAACAGGCGATACGCTGAACGGCACATCGATAAGCGTCAACAGGACGTTCTTGCCACAAAATTGAAACTTCGCAATCGCCCAGGATGCGGCGATGCCGAAGACCAGATTGGCAGGCACCGATATGGCCGCGGCAAGCAACGTCAGTTTGATCGCCGAATATGCGTCAGGTTCCAGTAGCGCCGCCCAATATGCAGACACCGCTTTTTCGAGAGCCTGAACAAACACCAACACCAACGGCAACACCAGAAACACGACGAGAAACAGTAGTGCAAGCAGGGTCAATGTCCAGCGAACGATGGGCGCTTCCCTGGTTGCGACCGAGCGCGGCGTTAAGGAGTGTGACATTTTATTTCTCCCTAATGCGCCGACGCGCGGCTACCGCTCCAGCGCTGGAGCAGATTGATGA
>CALEZK010000593.1 GCA_937928585.1 uncultured bacterium
CCATACGTGCATGGGTTCTCTCGCCCTGTGCTCACATTGTCGTCGGAACTTTTTGACGCAATTCGCTGGGAGTCCTGGCGATGTGTGTTGATCCACGAATTGGCTCATATCAAACGACGCGATCACTTAATTCGCTGGGTGGAAGTATTTACGATGTGTGTGTGGTTTTGGAACCCCTTGTTCTGGTACGTACGCCGCCAACTTCTTGTGAATGCTGAGCTTGCGTGCGATGCATGGGTCGTTGCGGTACTCCCTGAACACCGGCAGAGCTATGCGAACGCACTTGTCGATGTAACGGAATTTGCATCCAACGCCGTGGCACCAATTGGGGCATTAGGCATGGGCGGTCGCAGTCTGAAGAAACATCTACAAAGGAGATTGACGATGATCATGCAAGGCACTTCAAAGCCCCAGATCTCACGACTCGCACTTGCCGGCACACTCATCCTTGGGCTCTTCGCGTTGCCGGGATGGAGCCAGCAGGCATCAGAACTTCCGGAAAAATTCAATACGCCAGTTTCACTAAATTTTACGAATAAGCACATATCAACCATGCTCGAATTCCTGGCGGATTTAACGGATACGACTATCATTATTGATCAACGTGTAGTCAAGCCTCGTCCGCGTTTGGCTCATCCCCCTTCACCACCCGGCGCAGAGCAGCCGGCGCAACCGGTCGAAGAGTCGAATCCAGCGCTGGATGCCTTGTTTGTCACAAATGGAATGATAGAGTCCGTTGAGCTAAACAACGTACCCCTTACCGAAGCACTGGATACCTTGTTGACGCCAATCGAGCTAGCCTACGAGTATCACGATGGGATTTTGTGGGTTACCTCTAAAGCGCGCGCGGGAAAAGAGAGCTGGGGGTATCCAGAGGTACCCTCCGCAGAAACTGAACTTGCAAAAAAACTTGAGGATCATATCGCTGTCGAATTCATCGATCAGCACTTTAGCCGCATGCTGCAATTCTGCGCGAAGTACCTCAAATTTGAAATCAAGTTTGACAGCCGTGCGGTGAAGCAGCTGATACCGAGCAGTTCAAACACTCGAGTTCCCGCTTACATTGTTCAGAATGGCGCTTTGTCACCGACAGGACATATCGACTATTTTAGGGCAGCGAACGTCCCATTCCGATCCGCCCTTACGGCTATACTGAAGCCTATTGACCTTACTTATGCGATCGGTCCCGGTTACCTCGTTGTCACTACGCCCGAGTTCGCAAGCGATACGAGTTATGAAGAATGGGACGATCAGCATTATCTGGAATTTCCTGAAGCGCCAGTGTTGCGCAACAGCGGGCCCGGCCCCGGATTGCCACCGAGCATTCCTGGCGCTGCCTTTCCGCGGCCAGCCCCACCTGGAAACACTGCCCCGAAGTGATGGCAGGTTGACAGGCTGCGCCATTCCGGGGACAATTACGGTAACGTCGGCACGAGTTTGGAAGGTCAAAATAGTATGGCACGAGGCGAGCATCTACGGGTATTGCGACGGGGATATTGGCACCATGGGATAGACTGTGGTGACGGTACGGTCATTCATTACACGGGTGAGCTGTTTAACAGCGCGAACGCAGCGGTCCGCCGTACGACCATGGAAGAGTTTTCGCGTGGTGGAATCGTACGGGTGGTGCGCAGCAAAGCGGCCTACGAC
>CALEZK010000594.1 GCA_937928585.1 uncultured bacterium
AGGTTGGATCACGCATCTCGCGACGAACGGCGCGGGCATTATCCATGACTGGGAGTTCGCGTATCAGGGGCATAGCAGCGAGGATGTGCGCGCGAACGTCACGCGTGGTGAATTCGGCACGTGGGATGAGACTGGATTCTACATCAATCTCGCGATACTGGTCGGCGCGTATCATGGCTTGGGATATGGCGAGAGCGTCGGCGCACTGGTGGAGAACGAGGGCCTGGAGATACCTTCCGAAGCGGCCTTGCTGGAAGCTGTACATGCTTCGATCGAGACCGATGCCGACCGTGCCGCGGCCGCGGCTGACCTTTTGACGCAAGTGCGGGCCTTTGAACTCAAGGGCGGTTGGATGGCGGTGCCGCATCCCTATAAGCAGTATGGTTTGCAGGGCGCGGCTTATCGTTTGGGCGTGCCGTACACGGGCCACCCAATGATCGGGCACGATATCATCTACGTTCATCCTATGAATCACTGCGGTGCAATAGGGCGCGCCTCGCAACGCGATTTTCTGTACTTCGCGAAGAATGTTTCGAATCTGGAGAACGGCGTCTATATTTCGATAGGCTCGGCGGTAATGTCGCCGATGATCTTTGAAAAGTCATTATCGATGTCGCAGAACATTGCAATTCAGCAAGGCAAGCACATCGACAATCATTACATGATGATCGTGGATCTGGCGGAATCCCACTGGGACTGGTCGAAAGGCGAACCACCAGTGGACAATCCGGACTACTATCTTCGGTATAACAAAACTTTTGCGCGCATGGGCGGGACGATGCGGTATTTGTCTGCGGACAATCGCGACTTCCTGTTGACCCTGCTGCACCGATTGGAGAAAGAATAGCGTATGTCTGTAGCACTCACCGCTGTGGAGAAATCCATCCTGGACGGTTTCATCGCGCGGCGCCCGGATTTGACCGGGTGCGTGGACGGTATCCTGACATTGCATGCGCGTTTAATCGCGATGTACGACGCAGGCGGCAAATTGCTGCTGTGCGGCAATGGCGGCAGCAATGCGGACGCGATGCACATCGCGGGAGAACTTTGTAAGAGTTTCGAACGCAAACGCACGTTGGAAGAAGCGTTTGCTGCGCGATTGAAAACACTGCCTTGCGGAGATGAGCTTGCAGCGCACCTCGAAGCCGGACTGGCGGCGATAGCGTTGGGCTTCAACGGATCCTTGAAGACTGCCGTGGAGAACGACATCCAACTGCGCGACATCGCGTTTGCGCAAGAGACCATTGCGTTGGGCAAACGGGAAGACGTAATTGTGGGCATTTCAACTTCCGGAAACGCGACGAACTGCCTGATGGCGATGTCGGTGCTGAAGGCACTCGGCGGTACGGTTGTATCGTTGACAGGCCCGGGCGGGGGAAAAATGGCCGCGATGGCGGACATTGCAATCAAAGCGCCGGGCGACAGCGTGAAGGTGATTCAAGAAGCGCACATCGCGATTTACC
>CALEZK010000595.1 GCA_937928585.1 uncultured bacterium
AGCGCATTTTGAACACAAGAATCTGAACGGCTTCGCCAGTTGGATGAAGGTACAAGTACAGGAAGAAGTGGCGCACGCCACCAAGTTCTACACCTACATCAACGACATTGGCGGACGCGTGGAACTTGAGGGTATTGCGAAGCCCCCTTCGGAGTACAAATCCACCCTGGCGGTTTTCGAGGATGCCCTCGCCCATGAGCGGACGGTGACCAAGGCAATCTACAAGCTTGTTGATCTCGCGCAGGAAGAATCGCACCACGCGACGAGCACTTTCCTCCAATGGTTCGTTACGGAGCAGGTGGAGGAAGAAAAAGTCGCGGACGATATCTGTAAGCGACTGGAACTCGTCGGCAACTCGCCGGAAGGCTTGTTCATGCTCGACAGCGAATTGGGCCAGCGCAAGCCGGTGGCAATGGCGGGTGCAGGCACCACGGCGTAGATTTTTGAATCGATGACACGCAAAAGAAGCCCCACTTTTCGTTAAGGTGGGGCTTCTTTTTCATTCCCGCCAAATATATCGGCGTCAAACGCGCCCTTCAGCCACAAGACATTTGCGGACTTCATCATGATTCTGCTTCCTTGTGCTTTTGTTTGCCTTCTACGCGAATCGAATCTGACAATAGGGCAATCGAAAAACCCGCATGTGACAGCAGGACAATCGCCATGAATGCCAATGGCGGCAGGCCAAATCGAGAGGGGCGAACGCTTCCGAAGGAACTGTCTTCGAACAACTCTACCCAGTTAATCGCCGGAGAAAGGAGCAACCCAAAAGACGGAAACAATCTTGCCCTGTCGGCATTGGACGTATCATAAGAGTAGGCCTCGAGCATTGCCGTCCAGATAAAAATCGGCACAAGAAAGTATGCGGCGCATAGTGCGTACGAACATACTACGGACGCGGCAGTGCCGACACGAAGCTGAGAAGCCTGTGAGCCAATCGCAATTCCGCATAGGATGCTCACCAAAATCATCGCGGCGCCGCTCGATAGTCGAACAGCGTATTCTTCAGCTTGAACAACCAAGGCGAGTAACGGAGAGGTTGCGAGAAACGCGACCAACACGATGGCAAATGCGACGCAAAATGCGGCGGCAGTCTTACCAAGGACTATATCTCGCGGGCGCATCAAGGTCATTACCAACTGCTCGCGGGTCCCCTGATCTCGCTCCCGCCCCCACAATGGCGTACTAACGCCAGGCGCAACCATGGCCGCGACCGTGAGGAGGCCGAGGATCCACGACTGGAGCACGGCCACCGACATGGTTTCTCGATATAGGCTCTCAGTCTCTTCCAGCAATATCTGAACGGCGAGTCCGGTCGATACAAAAAGTATTCCTATCGCAAGAGTCAGGAATACCGTCCGAAGACTTATGATTCGAAAGTGCGAACGCAGCGCTCGAAGTTCTCGAACAAAAATAGGGCTACTACCATCTGAAATGGGTAGCCATCGACGAGGAGGCTCTCCCGCTGTCCGCCACAGCCGCATTTTGGAAGCCGTTGAACCTGACGCAATGACGCGTTCCTTCTGCCGACGTGCCAGGAGCCACCAACTCGCGCACAGCAACACACTTGCAAAAAACAACTGCTGAATGCATGCCAGCGCAAAGCGAAGGGTTTCCGGAGACCACAACGAGACCGGCCTGGACATGCTGACTTCCTCCCACTTTAAGAGCGCGCCTGGCGGGGTCAGAACGAACAAGGAATCCAACGCCGTGTAAATGTATGTCGAAGGAATACGATCCTGCCGCCGCAGGTGTTCTTGGTATAGCTCCAATCCACCATGTAAAAAGTACATATACCCGCCACCAAGGAGTGCAATGATGGCATAGGTCCCGAGAAGCGCCCTCGGCAACGACCGCGAAGTGATAGAGCAAAACAACCCTGCGGCCACAAACATCGCCCCCGTACAAAGCAAAAGCACCAGCGGGGAAAACAAGACGTATCCTGGCATGTCAATCAGCAAGAAGGCACACGCAGCCAATGGCATGACCGCAAATGTAAACATCAGGAAAATTCCAAAGACGTTTACAAACTTCCCCGCCAATATGCCCGCAGGCGTTAACAACGTCATACACATGAGCTCGAATGTATCGCGATCGCGCTCTGTACGAATGGCCGCGGCCGCATAAACCGGAAGAGTGGTCAATCCTGCAATGAACAATACCGCCAATGTGAGGATCGGCAAAGAGAGCGCAGTTTCTACCACGGTATCCAGCCGCGCGAGTGGCGGTGGCCAGACTTCGAATACCATGACAATACCCAGTGCCACCCCCAATGCGACCATCGCGGCAAACCGCCTCTTTCGCACATGGCGCGTTAATTCGCGCCGCACTAAAGAGCCGAATGGTAGGAGTCTGGTGAAAACCGGCTCTCTTGACGCGAACAACTTCAGTCACCGTTCCTGCATGTGCCAGCGGCTAAAGGCCAGGGTAGCCACGCGAACGAGCGAGTATGCAACTCCAAGGTGAAAAAGCATCGCAAGAAACCATGTGCCATAAGTCCAAATGGGATCTATATTGCTCCACCCAATGCACCTCGCATAAGAAACGATAGGCGACAAGAACCAGTACCGGAGTGGTTCTCCATCGAAGAAATTGAATCCAAGCAGAAAAAACAGAAACCGCTCTATCGTGAAGACAACAAACGGCGCGCCCAATATGGCGGCCATGCCGCCAGAAGCATATACCAAACACGCCGCAGATCGACGGCTAAACATGCTCATCACGGTACCCACCGCCACACATTCGACAGTCACCACAACGAGCGAAATGACCCCGACTACAAACTGTAAAATCGCCGCCGGCGAAAAGAAAATCAACGGGATGATTGGAAGCGAAGCAACCACTGCGATTCCTAACGGCAGCGCCGTCGAAGCGCATGCCGCACGTACCTTGCCTGTCACAAGTTGCGATGGAGTAAGTCTGGAGCTGCGCAGCAGATCGGCGGTATCGCGCTCGAACTCCCGGCTCCATGCCGTTGCACTCGATGAAACGCCTGCCGCGCTGCTAAGCAAGGCAAGCCCGATCATCCATGTCGTCACGATTCCCTTCGCCTCACTCGGCCGGGGATCCATGCCGCTCATCGCCATTGCCATAATGATCATGACGGGTATTACGATTAGCAGTCCGCCTATCATGCGAAGCGGCGTGAGTTGTTGGGTAAGGCGAACATGCAGCCGCTCTCGGGCATAAACAGGATTCACGTTGTCGGGCACGGGCGGCCAGGCCGGTAGCCAGTCTTCGCCGGGAGTTGGAGAGCCGCGCTCACTTTCCGGCAACGGCGGTGGCGCAAGCATCGGCATGGGTATCGGCACGGTCGTAAATGATCGCTCTGCGCTCGCGCGCAGGATCATTCGCCGCGCAAGCAGCAGGGCGAGAACACAGAACACGCCCTGTCCCACGATCATGTTCACAATCGAATATCGCCCGCCGATGCCGATCATGAACGCCCCGCTTAAGTTCACCGGTGACAAAGAGAGCAGGAAGACCAAAACCCCACGTGTGGCGCTTGCGATCCACTGCCACCCTTGAAATTCGACAAATGCAGATAATATTCCGAACGGTATTACGTAACCGATCAACAACATGAATGCGCTGGCGAATCCAAGCGACACCGCCCGTTGCGTACTTCGCGCAAGGGTTGAACTCATCACCCCCGCGCACACGCATGTCAGCGAGACGACAAGCAGATGGACTGCCACCAGCGCTACGGTACGAACGTCAATCCCTACGAGAAAATAGGAGACGCCAAGCAGCGGCAACATCGCGATAATGAGCAAGCCGAAGTAGCCAAGTGAGCTGGTCACTTTGGCGAGCAGAAGCATTGTCGGACGCGTTAGCGTTAATGAAAGCAGGTCAAAGGTGTCCTGTTCTCGCTCCAGCACAATCGTTGTGGACGCAAATGCGGGTAGAATGAGAAGGCAAGCGAGAAAAAGAACTGCACTCATTCCCCCAAACATGATTGAAGAATACTCGGCTATCTGGTTTGGGCTCATCACCGAAGGAGGATAATTCGTCAGAACAACGGTGAACGCGATGCAAAGGATTATCACAAGCACGAGAAACGGCCGGACACGGCGCAAATCGCGGACCAGCTCGCGCTTTACCAATGCGAAGTAAGGAAGCAACGCACTCACGCGCTACATCCACCTGCTAATCGCGCGAGTAAACTTGCGCTGCAAACCCGGGGCAATATAGCAATGCATCCTCTCTTACAAGCCTCCCTTGGTAACTTGCAGAAAGATGTCTTCCAAGGTCCCTTCGTCCTGGGAAAATGACAAAACCTTGACGCCCGCCCCAACGAGACTTGCGTTGAGCGCCGCCAGTGCGATTCGGTCCATTTGTGTGGTGAAGCGAAATTCGCCGCCGGAACATTCGAGGTTGCCAACCCCCGCTGTGCCTTCAAGGATACGCTGCGCCTCCGCCTCCCCGTCTATGACCTCAACACGCACCTCCATTTCCTGTTTCAGGCTGTTCAGAATTGCGCGAAATTCGCCCGCGGCAAGCAGGGTTCCGTGCTCGATGATCCCAATCTTGTTGCACATGTCTCCGAGTTCGGAAAGGATGTGGGAAGAAATCAGGATGGTCTTGCCCATTCCCTGTAGAGTCTTGAGCAGCTCGCGCATCTCGATCCGCGCGCGGGGATCGAGTCCGCTGGCAGGCTCGTCCAATAACAACACTTTGGGATCATGCAGGAGCGTCTTGGCAAGACAGCAGCGTTGTTTCATCCCGCGTGAAAAAGCACTAACGAAGTCATCGGCTTTCGAAGTGAGGTCGGTCAGCGCAAGCACGTCGTCGATAATCGTTTTCCGCTTTTTACTTGGAATTTTGTAGGCGGCCCCGAAAAAATCAAGGTACTCGCGCAGCCGCATGCCGTCATATACACCAAACGAATCCGGCATATACCCGAGAATCTTCTTAATTTCATAGGGATGCTTGGTAACGTCGATTCCGTCGATGAATGCTTCTCCCGCCGTTGGCACAAGCAAGGTCGACAGAATTCGAATGGTGGTCGTCTTGCCGGCGCCGTTGGGGCCGATGAACCCGAATACGTCGCCAATCTCGAGTGAAAGATTGAGATCCTTCAACGCGGTAAAGGTGTTGTATCGTTTGGTCAGTGCGCGCGTCTCTACGATTGCCATAGTTTCCAATCTCCACCGTAAGAATCGGTTTGTGGGTCCAAAATGTGGGCGCGCACCATCGCCTCCCCATATCCGGATCGCGGCGAGTCCGACTGGGGAATTACCATTATCGCGCCTTCGATTAGTCCGGTATCGGCATTCAAGTGCGCATTCCAATCCGGAATCTCGTAAGTGTTTACGTTCGTGGAAGTGCTACCCGGCTGCTGGGCCTCGCTATTCTTCATATTCTCCGCGGGCCACGTCAGTGGTGCGCCTTTAGGCAGGAACACGCATTCTCCGCCGCTGCTCGCATTCCAAAATACTTCTACCATGACCCGCACATCGGATCTGCCAATAAACTGCCTGGGGACGACGACAAAAGCCGGCACTGGTTCATTCGTGGTGATGTAATTCATCTGATTCCAGCCGGAGTAGACGCCTCCGCCGCCCGTGCCGAAAGAGGAAACTTCAAGGTCGAGTCTGCGTGGCCCGGCTGAAGGCAGCCGCGAAATGCCTATGTCCGCCACAAGCAGCGTAGCGTAGATGCGTTCTGTCGCTTCCTCACCAATGTCTACGCTACCAACGGGTTTGCTATCCACCCAACCGCAGATAAAAGGACCCAAGCGAGCATCATAGAAACTCCAGCCGCTACCCTCGGTCAACAGCGAGTTCAAGTAAGCGTCTTGAAGTTCGTTAATTGACATGAGCTCGCCGCTATACATGCTTCCATAGAACGTGTTCTGACCGGCAAAATCGACACTGCGCGCAGTGATACTCGCGGTGGGCACGTCCACGTTCCAAACTCCCTCACTCACTGGCACGGAAAACTTGCGGCCATTCACAATTAGAAACGGCGAATCAATCTTGAGTCCGGTATTGTTCGTCAGCGTGCCATGTATGCCGCGCTCGTCCCACACCAGGCTCCCCTCAACATTTCCCATGAAGGGCATCTCTGACTCGACCTGAATAAGCCGCATGGTGCTCGCCCCGACAGTAAAGTTGTCTACGGTCGAAGTCGGGCCCTGCATAAACTGAAACGCGTTTACCCTGCTGAGCAGTGAGCTTTGCGAAGTCATGCCGCTCAATGGCAATCCCGCGACATCCGACACCAACGGATACGCCCGCGGAAACGTCAGCGCATAGCGAGATGTGCGCGCGGCAACGACGCCGACAGTAGATCGAAGTTTCGCCGTCGCTCCGTCCCTGGGTAGGCGAAGCACTTCCATTTGCGCCACTTCCGTTTGTTTCGCGCGGCCCGCGGTCCCGTAGACAAGCGCGTAGGTGGTGAACCCGAAAGAGATGAAGATGAGGCAGACCCATGCCATTTCACGGCGCTTCAGCAGGCTCCAGAAAATCCAGTTGCCAACGATGCCAACCAGGAAATACAGACCCAGATAAATCAATACGGACGACCTTGGGAAAACGCGTATGCCCGTGGCGCTCGGCAATGTGTATTCGGCTTGCGAAGCAGCATAGTCGTAGTGCAGGTCCAGGGATTCTTCGCGCAACCGAATCATGCTGCGCCAAAGTTCCGAATATCCGATGGAACCATGCAGCGCACGGCCCGAAACATCTACCGCCAGAGACGCAACATTCCCCGCCCCCAGAGGCCGTAGGGTCGAGATGGGTAAAGATTCGGGATTGTCGTTTCCTGCGGTAGATGCCGGAACAAGAATGCCCTTAGTCGGCATTACTTTGGAGAACACAACGGGCTTGTCTTCACGCGCACCACTCGCGCCAGCTTCATTGAACACCCGTCTCGCCAAAGCCAGTTCGTCCGACGACTCGACGTCGCCGTAGGTAACACCGGCCAACTCTTCTACCCAGGTGCCTCGGTAGCGGGGGGAATTTTCTCCAAGGCATACCACGATTATCCCGCCGTACTCGACGTAGCGTCGAAAAAGTTCGCGCTGCCGCGCTGGAACCGCCTCCGGATCGATACGGCCCAGCACAATCATCGTATACGGGTCATAACACTGCGGATACTCGGGAAGTTGGCTGAGTTCTTCGGTTCTCAAACTCTCGCGATGGTACTCGAATGTCTGCGAGAGGTCCTTGACAACATTAAACAGAAAACCGTAATCCTCCGGTTGGTCATCGAGGATTAGTGCGAGCACGTCGTTCTCGGCGATGGTGTTGACGCGCGCCGTCACCCGTGCGGAAAGGGCTGCGCGACGGCCGTTATAGAGCATGACGGAGATTTCGGTGGCATCCTGAAAATTACAGTAGATTCGAAATCGCTTTCGCGATCCTTTGGGGGATTCGACCCGAACGCGATAGTTCGGCCCAATGCGTTCGTCCAATCGCATTAAAACCAATTCAAGTGAACCGGAAATATCCTGTTTATTGTTATTGACGAGGATATCGACCGGCGCCCAACTGTTGGCGCGGACGGTTGACACAAACTGCGGCATCACCTCCACCAATAGTTCGTTCGGCTGCGCAAGCTGAGACTCGTCTTGCGCAACGCAAGCGAACCCAATCGTCAGCGCGAGTATGACCTTTGCGGCAGTGCGCGGTACGTGCACCAGGCTTCTCACATCCAGGCCCTCCGGCTGAAAATCCACCACTCAAGCGCGAGCACACATAGCGCCGCCGCGATCAACAGTCGCCAAACTTCTCTATTCTGGCGCACGCTGCCGCGCTCGGCTTTCAATTCGGCGCCGCCCAGCGCCAATGCTTCCTCCGGCCGAATCGCAGATTCATTCGGGTCCAGCAGATTCACCGCAAACAGTTCGCGCCGCTCCCCCATCTGCGCAGCGTACACGCCCGCGCGCAATGTGTCACCGTAAAATGTGGGGCGCAGGGGATCGAGCTTCACTGTTGCCGTCGCGCCATCAGGGCGCGTTACAACAGCCTCGGCAATCTCGGGCTGCGCCAGCAGCGTTATTGATTTGCCGGCATCAATTGAACTTTCAGAGGCCAGCGCCGAGCGCGGGGTCCACGCAAGTACGTTCTGAAAGAACAGCGGGAAGGACAGATTTAACGGCCAATTGGAGTTTGCCAGGTCAAATGCAACCCATGCGATTTGTTGTCCGCCCCGCGAAAGATCGCCTATAAGCGTGCCCCCCGTTGTCGAGACGACCGCGCGCGCTCCAGCGGGAAGTGACGCTTTCACCGCCGCGCGTATCCCGACGTTCGCAGGGTTGAGATTAAATCGCATAAGTGGATGCTCGGAATCGACCGAAATTACCGGGGGATTCTCAATCACGCCTTCCCCAGTGAGACCATCGATCGGCGGCAATGCATTCAAAAAAAGCAGCGTGCCATCCGGCAACTGCTCTGGCGAGAAGTCATTGAACACTATCAAATCATAGTCATCGGTCGGCGTGTAGCTTTCCGGCGCGATCGTGCTGAGTTCTACTCGCGGATCCGGCGACAGCACGCGTTGCAGGAAGTAGGTGCTTGTCGCGTCTGGCCGCGCCACCAGCAACACGCGAAGTTTTGCCGCCGGCCTTAGCGACAACCACGCCGTGTTGTCCACGGCAAGCGCATCGTCATTGTCCAGGACCGCGCTCAGGATTCCTTCTCCCAGATCGGGAAGCGCGAAGACGACTTCGCGGTCCTCTCCCGCGGCGATCTCGACGCCCTCAACAGCAATCGGCTGATCCGCGAATGACAATGTCACCGTAACCGCCCTCGCCTCCGTTCCGGCGTTCTGAAGCACGACAAGCGCCTGTTGCTCCCCCGCTTCTCCAGGTGCGGGATCGCGCTTGCTAAATGCGGTGATCCCGACATTCTCCGTGGTACCGCCGATTTTAAGGTAGCTGAGAGTGATTCCGCCTGTTTGACCCTCCGCGCTATCGGTTTGTCCCGAACCGCGCGGCGAAAAGTCCGCCAGATCGCTTATGTTTCCATCCCCAATTACGACGGCATGCAGATCCGGAACAGTAAGCCGCAGCGACTCCGCAATGAAATAGGCGTCGCGAAGATGCGTACGGGCATCACTCGCTTCAATGGCGTTGATCGCACTTCGCAATCGGGAACGATCGTCTGAAAGCTCACACAGAACTTCGGAGTTCTCCGCAAACGTTACAACCATCATCCGGTCGCCGCGTTCCATGTCGTTGACCATGGCGATGGCCGCCTGCTTTGCCAAGTCGAGCCGCGATTCTCCGGCCTCCTGCGCCTGCATGCTTGCCGAACGGTCTATCAGTACGCACAAATTCTGGCCAGCAGTACCCTCAGACTTGAAGAACGGGCGCGCAAGCGCAAGCGCTACAGCAAGCGCGATGAGGATCTGCAGCAACAGCAGCAGGTTCTTTCGCAGTCGCTGAAAGGGCGCGTTTGCCGTCAAATCGTCAAGCGCCTTCCGCCACAGGATGGTGCTGGCAATCACCACTTGCGTTCGCCGAAGCTTTAGCAGGTAAAGAATTACGATCACCGGAATAACCGCAAGAAACCAAAGATACACGGGATCAATGAATGCGCCGCGCAGCGCAGTGCCCGTGTTGCGCGCTAGCTGCTCCCACTGGTTCATCGCAGCATGCCTCCCCGCCGCAATACATCAAGCGTGAGTCGTTCAAATGGCTCGTCGCTGGGCGCGAAAATGTAACCAATACCGCGCGCAAGGCACTGCTTGCGCACGCTCTCGCAGAAGCCTTCCAGATTCTGCTTGTATCGCTTCAACAACGCGGGGCTTGCGCTCACTTCAACGTGCATTGCGTATTCGCTGTCCAGCAGCTTCAAATCTCCGGCGATAGGCGGGTCAATCTCGTCGCGCGATAGTATGTGGATTGCATAGCAGTCCGATCCGGACTGCTGCAGCCGCCGCAAGCATCCCTCAAAGCCTTCTGGATCGAGAAAATCGGAGAACAGCACGGCCACGCCTTTTGCGCGATTTCGAAGTACGTAGGACTTGGTTGAGTCCTCCAGCGCTGTACGTCCATTGGCCCGAACTCCGCTGAGAAACGACAACAACTTTGGCGCTTGCGCGCGGCCACGCCCCGGCGCAAGCCTATGCGTAATGCCGTCCGCGAAGGACTCCGCGGACACCCGGTCGTAACCGATCAAACCGATGTATCCGATGGCCGCGGCAAGCTTGGCCGCAAGTTCAATTTTGGCCGGCGTTCCGAACCCCATGGATCGGCTCGCATCGATCAACAGGTGCACGGTTACATCTTCTTGCTCATGGAACAGTTTCAGGTACAGAGATTCCAGACGGCCATAGATGTTCCAATCGACATGGCGCAAATCATCGCCCTGAACGTAGTCACGATAGTCAGCAAACTCCACGCTCGTTCCCTTGCGCTTGCTCTTGCGTTCGCCTTTGGCCGCGCCAATCTGAGACTTTCGCGCCGTGAGCGCGAGCTGTTCGAGACGCTGCAGAAACTGCGCGGAAAGCAACTCGCGGCATGTCGTGGATTCTGAAGTCATTTTTAGCCAGTTATTCTGCGTATTACGCCACTTTCGCGGCAGTGTCCGTGCGCTTGAGTAAATCGTCAATAATGGCATCTGCCGGAATACTGTCGGCCTCTGCCTCAAAGTTGAGAATGATGCGATGTCGCAGTGCCGGCAACGCGCTGGATTTGATGTCGTCAAAACTGACGTTGTACCGGCCTGCGCGAAGTGCGGTTACTTTCGCGCCCAGTAGAAGCGCCTGCGCGCCTCGGGGGCTCGAACCATATCGCACATATTTACTGACCATGTCGGTGGCATGCGCCTTCGCAGGCTGCGTGCCGAGCACAAGTCTTACTGCGTAGTTCACCACTTGCGGCGCCGCGGCGACATCGCGAACAAGCCCTTGCCATCGCGATATCGATGCGGAATCCATCACAGCCGAACCTCGCGCCGTCTCGCGCACGGTTGTACGTTCGAGGATTGTCGTCAGGTCCTGTTCCGTCGGATAGTCAAGCAACAACTTGTAGAAAAACCGATCGAGCTGCGCTTCGGGCAGTGTATACGTGCCTTCCATCTCGATCGGGTTTTGCGTTGCCATCACAAAAAAAGGCTCTTCGAGTTTGTGAATGTGCCTGGCCACGCTTACGGTATGTTCCTGCATGGCTTCCAGCAAAGCCGATTGTGTCTTCGGCGTTGCGCGGTTGATTTCATCTGCCAAGACGATGTTCGCGAAGATGGGCCCGGGCCGAAACCGGAACTCGCGATGCCCCGAATCGTCTTCTGCGATGATGTTTGTGCCAATGATGTCCGCTGGCATCAGATCGGGCGTGAACTGAATGCGCGAGAAGTTCAGGCTGAGCGCTTCGCTAAGGGTCCGCACCAGCAGGGTCTTTCCCAGCCCGGGCACGCCCTCAAGCAGGCAATGCCCTCCCGCAAACAGGCACGTCAACACGCCATCGATAATCGATTCTCCGCCCACGATCACTTTTGAAATCTCGTCGTGAAGCCGTTGAAAATCGTGCCGAAACTCTTCGGCCGCTTTTACCACGTCCATGCTCGTGCTCCTTGTCATCTGCTATCGTTTGCGTTTTCGGTTTTCCAGCGCGCGTTCTTTTGCTTGCAGCAGTTGCCGCGTGTATTCGGTTCGGCCAACAGCCTTCACGTCCTCAACTTGAACAGTCACTTCCCCGCCTTCCGCCACTGCCCCGCCGTTGGAGGCGTGCGCGGAAGCTGCCGCAAGCTGGCCTTCCATCGAAAATGAACCGGAAGCCACATACACAAAACTTTTCGATGGGGCGGTCATCGTGCCGTATGCGCCCGTCAACTGCGTGCGGCGTATCGCCGGAGCGGGCAACACCCTTCCCACAAGGGGCAAGCGCCGCAGCACCGCAAGCAACCACGCGAACAGGGCCGCGAAACTGAACATCACCCGACGCACAAAAATCTCGACGGGAAAAAGGCAAAGACCCAGCGCAGCCAGATAAGGCCATATCGGCGTAATCGCTTCAGAGTAAGGCAAATCATGTTCAAACGGATTGTCTGTAGGCGACACCACTCGCCCGCCGCCTACGGCCGCCATTTGCTGAAGCAGCGGAATGTTCGTCGTGTTGTATTCGAATTCTTTGGAATAGTCCAGTGAGAGCCCGGCAGGCACCATTCCCACAGCACCCTCTTCTGTCGCATACGTCATGTTTATCATGTACACGCCACGCTCGCGCAACGGGAAGGTCCCTTCGTAGATGCCGGGCGCGGTCTGCGTCAACGCAACATCTTCGCGTGTATACGATGGCGGCGGACCAGTCACGGTCCCTTTCGGCTTCAGAAAATTGATAAACTTTCCGGAAGCGTCGACGGCGTCTATCTTCACGTAGCCTTTCGCGTCCTTCACTTGCGTTTCAACGCGAAAATTGGAGGGGGAGATTTCGCGCATCGCCCAGCGAACGGACTGCGACCAAAAACGCCCAAATCCATCCCACGCCAGCCAGTCTGGTGCCCAGCGGCTGGTTGCGTCGGAAGTGAAGGCGACGGACTTGCCAAGTCCATACCGCCACTGCGCAAGCACCGGATCGCCTTCATGCGAAGTCAGGGCGATGGTGGCGTTTTCTTTTGGCGTCGTTGCAACATATCCCAACAGTTGCGGAATGCTCTCTGCGGGAATTCCCTGCAATAGTTCGGAAGAGCTGGAAATGGTCGGAACAAAAGGCTCCTCTATCAGCATGCCCCGCTTTACCACTGCGGCTTCCTTCGTGAAAATCTGCGGTACGTCGCTCGGATTGATCGCGTGATAGAAGCGACCTCCGCCTTTTTGGGCAATCGCGCGCAGCACGTTGATGTCTGCGTCCGTACCGACTGCGACCGTGGAAACGGTAATTGACTCCTCCGCCATTGCGTCGAGTACACCCGCGAAATCTCCGCCGTGCGACTGGCCGTCGGTCAGCACCACAACGTGCTTCAGCGACGCGTTCACTTCCAGTAGTGCTGCGTAACTTTCAACTAAGGAGGGGTACATATCCGTCCCACCGCCTGGCCCCAGTGTTTCTATTGAGTCAATGATGTTGTTGCGGTTGCTCGCCAACTGAAGTTCGGCGACCCAACTTGAAATACTGTCGAAGGCGACAATACCAACGTAGTCGGCATTGCTTAACAGGCGTACGGCCGCCGACGCAGCCACTTTCGCGAGTTGTATTTTCTGTCCAGACATGCTGCCGGACTTGTCGATAATCAGCACAAGCGCACCCTGTGGCATGACCTTGCGCTGCTTGAGGTCCATGCTGACCGGCAACGCGCGCTCGACGGGCGTTTCGAAGTAGCCGCCCGCGCCGTATGCATCCGGTCCACCAACCATCACAAGTCCCACGCCGAAATCCCGCACCATCGCTTCCATCGCCCGCAATTGCTCGCTGGACAAATCAGTAGCGGCGATGTTGTCAAGCAGGACTGCATCAAACGCCTGAAGCTGCGCAAGGTTCGAAGGCATGGTCCCAAGATCCGCTGTCGTAACGTTGATCCCCTCCGCGCGAAGGGTCTCGACAAGCCGCGCGCCATGTTCGGAGTTCGTCGCTAGATACAGCACAGAAGGATCGCCAAGCACAACGGTATGCGATCGACCGATGTTGTTTGCCTGAACGGTGTCCAGTTCCGACTCCACTATCGCTTCATATTCGTAAAACCCGGGCGCGGAAAGCTCCTGCGGAAGTAAAAATGCATTCGCGCCTTTCTGGAGGTTCACTTGCGTCGGTGGCGACATGACTGTGCCCTCGCGCACTTTCTGGTAGAGCCGTAAAGTTGCGGGGCCATCCTGGTCCGCATGTACGTTTACCTGCACGCGAAATGGTTCGCCCGCTTTCGCCCGCGCAGGCGCGGATACATCTGCAATCCGGATTTCATTCTCACCGCCAATGGTGATCGGAACAACGTCCACGGAAGCGCCACTCGCCTGGGCCAGCTTCACTTCTTCGAGCACGGAACCGCGCGTCTCGTTACCGTCAGTGAACACAACGATACGCCGCATGTGACCCGGCGGAAACGCAGCCAGCGCAAGCCGCACCGCCGCCGCCAGGTCCGTCTGTTCTCCCCCAACATAGGAGTGAAGGGCGTCAAAGTCGCTGTTGGACCCGATTGCCCGCTCGATACTCGGCTCTTCGCCGAATGCGATGATGCCCGCTTGATCCCGCGGGGTCATGTAGGCTTCGCAGAGCGTCTTCACGGTCTGCTCCGCCTCGCTTCTGCGCGATTCAGGCACGCTACTGGATCGATCAAGCAGGAAAAACACCGCCAGACGGTCGTCTTTCATGACGAGTTCGGCGCCTGCCAAAGCAGTTATCAAACACAACAGAACGGCACACCGAAGTCCAATCGCAATCCATTTTCGCGACGAAGACAGCGCCCTCACCTGCCTGCCGAGATAGATCGTGTACGGAATAAGAACTAGGAACAACAATGCCCATGGATAGGAGAAGCGGACCGACAAGGCGTCAATCGTCGAAAGCCGCGCAATCAGTTCGCTCACTCGCGCTTCCTCGCGCGGCAGTGTTTCAGAATCGAATGAGGCTCCGCCAAACGAACACAAGAAACGGGGCCGGTCACCCCGAATGCTATGGCACGCAGATTCCGGATTGAATTGTGACGGCGGGAAAGGTGCACCATATTACCTCACGCACTCGACCCTACAAACTAATCCGCCTACAACAAAAGGATGTGTACATTCGCGCGGCAGAACGGAACCAGCCCGGTACTTCTGCCAGCCGCGAAATCAGGGAGCCGGCGCGCCTTCGGGCTCCAGCGATCCAAAGTACTGCCGCACAAACTCCCGCGCGCCGGCGGGAATCTCTTCTTTCGTAAGGGCCTCTTCCCGTTGCTGCGAAATCTGCTCAAGCGCCTGCGCCGAATAGTCGATGGAAGCCTCTTCTCCTTCCGTTGGCGCAGCCC
>CALEZK010000596.1 GCA_937928585.1 uncultured bacterium
GTAGTCATCGACGAGATACAGCGCGTGCCGGAGTTGCTGCTTGCAATCAAGGCAAGCGTTGATCGCGATCGGCGTCCCGGACGCTTTCTGTTGACCGGGTCGGCCCATGTGCTTGCGCTGCCCCGGCTGGCCGACAGCCTAGCGGGTCGCATGGAGGTACAGACGCTGTGGCCATTGTCGCAAGGAGAGTTGCGAGGGCAGAGCGAGAACTTCATCGATGCGTTGTTTGCCGACGAGGGCCTAACGTTTCCGGGCTTGACACCGATAGCACCCCAAAGCCTCATAAACATGATACTGCAGGGGGGCTTTCCGGAGGTTACCACGCGCACGAGCCCGATGCGGCGAAAGGCGTGGTTCAACGCTTACGTAACCGCGGTAATCGAGCGGGAGGTCCGCGATCTCTCCAATGTCGCTGGTCTGACCGAGTTGCCGCGCCTGCTTGGCTTGCTGGCGGCGCGGGCCGGGTCCTTGCTGAACTATGCAGACCTTGCCCGCGACGCGGGCATGAACCAAGTCACGTTGAAGCGCTATGTGGCGCTGTTAAACGCTGTTTTCCTGACGATAAACGTGAGGCCGTGGTTTACAAACCGCGCGAAGCGCCTCATGAAATCGGAGAAGGTATATATGGTCGACACGGGGCTGCTTGCCCATTTGTTGAACATATCCGGAGACGATTTGTCGCACGACCCGCATGCAAAGGGCGCACTGTTCGAGAACTTTGTGGCGGTGGAAATCATGAAACAGCGGACTTGGTCAACCATAATGCCGGACATATACCACTACCGCGATTATGCCGGGAGCGAGGTTGACCTTGTGTTGGAAGCGCCGGGCGGCCGCAAGGTAGTGGGCATTGAGGTGAAGGCCTCCGCGACGTTACGCAAGAAGGACCTTAAAGGGATGATGGACCTACGCAGGCTGCTCGGGAAGAAGTTCCATCGCGGGTTCGTCGTTTATACGGGTGACACGGTGGTGCCCTTCGGCGAGAACATCTATGGGGTGCCCGTGCAGTACTTGTGGGCGAAATAGCGCGGACCGCGGCAGGCTCAGCCTTCGCGCACGCGCCGAATCAGCGACTCCATATGCGCGAGGTATTTTTCGAGGGTCTTGCGGCCTTTTTCCGTGATCATGAAATCGGTCTTAGGCATCCGGCCCTCGAAATACTTCGTGCACGCGATGTAACCGGCGTCTTCGAGTTTGCGCGCGTGGACACTGAGGTTACCGTCCGACGTGCGGAGGATTCGTTTCAACTCATTGAAAGAGAGCGACTCGTTCACCGCGAGCGCGCTGACGATTGCGAGCCGAAGGCGTTCGTGAATCACGCGATCGAACGCGGCCGCCTCCCCCACCTCCTGTTTTGGCGCTGCAGGGGCACGGGAATCTTTTCGCTTCGCTGTGTTTTCTTTAGCCACCGTGACGTCTCGCAATGATGTATCCGAACAAAATCTGCATGCCGCCGAAACCGGCGGCCATGAATCCGTCACCCCAGGAAACCGGCGCGGCCATGGCCGCGATGCCGATAGCGATGATGCACGCGCCCATAACGGGAACGATGCGCACCGAATAGGCGCCCGCAGTGACGACGCCGGCGCCGTATAACAGCAGCCAGGTGCCAGGCATGAGACCAAAGTTGCCGTCGCGATAGAAGACGAGCGTCAAGATGACGCCCGCGCCCAAGGTTGGAATAAGCCCAAGCCAAAATCGACGGCCGGGCGAATCAAAAACCGACTCCTGCGCGAGCCGCGCTTTGGTGAGCATGGCACCGAAGCCGCAAGCGACCGCAGCGGTTGCCGTTGCGATCCAGGTAAAAAGCCAGGCGTCGGCCGTGGGCACCATACGCGCGGCGATTGCTCCGATGAGCGCGACCACGCCCATGCCCACAGTACCCCACCCCGGTACGGCGGTGAAGGTGTTTGATCGCTCCATGGTTTCGCGGATGAATTTGAGATTATCCATCGCGAGTACATGAAGATTGACCGGATCGTCCTGCTCAGCGGGCAGAGAATTTTGGGTACGCTTCATTGAAAGAGAATAACCGAGCTGGGGCTGTCTGTCAAGTGCTTTGCAAAGCAAAGCCAACAGAGACGCGATGTGCACGGGGGCCTCTAATCCTCTACAGTACGATAACGACGCTGGCCGCGCGTTACTTCTGATGGTGCAGACGCGGCAATACGAAGGGAATGCCGATGGTACTACTGATTACCGCCGTGACCTTGGCGATGTTGATCTCCGCATTGTGTTCGTTGCTGGAAGCAACACTTCTCAGCCTCACCCCCACGCAAGTCGCGCGAATGGCCGAGACCCACGCGGGATCGGTATCCACCTGGCAAAAGCTCAAAGGCGACATTCAAAAGCCCATTGCCGTGATATTGATACTCAATACACTGTCTCATACGGTTGGGGCGACGATTGCCGGTGCGCAGTTCAAGAGCCTCTATGGCGAAGGAGGTCTTGCCGCATTCTCTCTGATATTTTCATTCTTAATTCTTCAATTTACGGAGATCCTGCCGAAAACATTAGGGGTGCGGTATAACGCGAAAATCGCGCCGCCAGTTGGGCTTCCCCTCTACGCCTTAACCCGGGCCCTCACACCGGTAATCGCCATCATCAATCTTATCAATTGGCCGTTTGAAGGCCGCGGAGCCAAGGAGCATCACACAGGTACGGTCGAGGAGATTGCCTCCCTTGCGGGGTTGGCGCGTCTGTCGAATCTCATTGGGCCGCATGAAGAGCGCATCATAAAGAACGCATCCAAGATGTCTTTCACGAACGTGAGCGAGGTTATGATTCCCATCGAACAGATAACGTTCCTATCGACATCGCAGAGCATGACTGACGCGGTAATGACCGCACACTGGGACCCGCACACGCGGTTTCCGATTTGTGATGAAGGAAATCGGAACAAGGTGCTTGGCTATATCAACTTCAAGGAACTGGTCTATCGCGCTCGAACCAATCCATCCGATCCGAGTTTGCGAGGCATTATTCGGCCGGTGCATTTTGTGGAGCCCGACGAATCCGCGGCGGAACTGCTGCGAATTTTCGTTGAGCAGCACGTGCACATGGCCGTAGTGCGTGACGACGACGGAGAATCGCTGGGTCTTGTTACGATGGAAGACTTGGTGGAAGAATTGGTCGGGGAACTCGAAGACGAGTTTGACCGGCTGCCGCGAATGTGTCATGCGCTCAGCGGGGGAATCTGGATGGTTGGCGGTGGTTTTCCCGCGTCAAAACTTGACGACGTGCTTGGGGTGCCGCTGGAGAATGCGCGCGGCAGCACGTCGGCCTGGCTCATTGATCGCATGGGTCGCATGCCGAACGTAAACGACGTCCATCACGAATCGGGATTTGAGTTTCTGGTGCGTCGTACGCGCCGTGGAAAGATATTTGAAGTTGCGGTGTCGAAGCCGCGCGGCAGCCAGGCCGCACGCGAGGAGTCATGACGCCTTTGGCGCAAGTCTCGACACGCGCGCGCCGCTGCGACTAGAATACCGGCGTAAACCGCGACAACGGCGAATTCACTCCGAGAATGACACAAGATAACAGCATGCTCCTCGTGTTGCCCGTCTGCTACCGCAAGCAGGGCGACACGCTACTTTTCGAATCGCAAGCCTGCAACGGCATCGAACGCTGGGCGGACAATTTTTCTTCGCTTATCGTGGCGTGCCCCGTCGTGCCCGAGGAACGGGTGCAGGCTGACAGTTCCGCGGTTTGGAAAGACACGCGCGAATTGTCGTGCAGCGACCGGGTTGAGTTTGTTGCGCTGCCTTGGGCGTTTGGACTGTTCGATTTCGTTTCGACGTATTCCGACACCCGGCGACTGCTCGCTGGCCTAATTCGCCGGTCGCGCTACCTGCAGTTTGGATTGTGGGGACTCATCGGCGATTGGGCATCGGTCGGCGCGCTGGAAGCGATTCGTCAGCGACGCGCTTATTCTCTGCATGTGGACATTGTGAATCATGTCGCTGTGAAGCGCGCCGCGCAGGGGCACGGCGTCAAGAGGCGGTTGCGCGCGGCGGTGGAAGCACCGGCCATGAAACTGTTGCATGCGCATCTTGCGCGGCACTGCGCGCTTGGCCTTTGGCACGGCTACGATTGTTTTCAAGTATATAGCGCGTGGTGCGCCAACAATCACAATGTGCACGACGTGCACACGAAACCAGAAGATTGTATTTCGCCCGAGGCACTGGAAGAAAAAGCCCGCGACGCTGAAACGTCCCCTTCCGTCCGGGTTTGTTATGCGGGCAGGGCGACTTCCGTGAAGGGACCGTTGGACTGGGTCCGTGCCGTCGCGCATGCACGGAGCCTTGGCGCTCCCATCGAAG
>CALEZK010000597.1 GCA_937928585.1 uncultured bacterium
TCTCCAACCAGCGCGACCGCAAATCCGAGCCGTTGCCGCATGCCCTTGGAAAAACTCCGCACGCGCTGCTCGGCAATGGACCCCAGATCGAGCATCTCAGACAGCTTTTTCCATTCCGCGGCGCGCTCCGCGGCGTTCAATCCGTGAAGCTTCCCGTAAAAGTCCAACGTCTCCCGTGGCGTCAGGTATTCGTAAAAGTAGGGGTTCTCCGGCAGGTAGCCAATTAGCCGGCGAGATTCCTTGCGTCGCGTGTCTTCACCAAAAATATGGGCCTTACCCCGGCTCGGCCGTATTAGACCGCAAAGCAACTTGATGGTCGTGGTCTTGCCCGCTCCGTTTCGACCCAGAAAGCCAAACACTTCGTTTTCGCGCACGGCAAGGCTAAGCCCGTCGAGCGAAACGGGCTGTCGTTTCCCGAGTTGCGACCGGTAGGTCTTGGATAAGTTCTCTGTCAGTATCGCGTCCATGTCCGCCACAATATACAGCATATGGGCCGCCAAGTCTCGCGATATATTGTGCTGATGTGCTCCCCGTGCCTGGTTTCAGATTGCCCTAGGCCCGGCCCCGGAGCGAATAGTTGATGTAGTCGGTGTTGAGCGCCTGCAGACCCAGCTTTACTGCATACGGCGCCATTTGACCACGGTGATGGGACGCATGCGTGATCAGATGCAACAGGATCTCCTCAACGGTCGCCTCGTAGGCGTCGCCATTGAAACGCTGATACGCGACCACACGGGAAATATCTGATGCTATCAGTTCATGAAAACGGACTGGATGCGCGCTCATCATGCGATCCAATTCGTCGGCCCCACGCGTGCGGAATACTTCGGCGTCGACCGGCTCCCCCGCGATGCGTTGCAACCAGACCTGCTCCGCCAGGTAAAGGTGCGACACGATCTTGGCCAGAAATGCATCATTCGGTGCCGCCTGTTCAACGAATCGGCGCCACGCGCCGTTCGCCCAAATCATATGGTCGATCAACTTGCTCAAAGAGTCCATGGTGGTCCTTTCGAGTGTAATGGTCCTGTTCTTATCCCCCGCGAACGTGCCGGCCACGGGGGTGGCGCTTCGGCGGCAAATCCTAATAGAATCTGGCAGGCGAGTCACCCTTCCCCAGGAGTAAGTACGATGCAGAGAACAACATTGCTTTCGCTCTTATGCCTATGGGCCGTGTCCGCAACGGCACAATCCCCAAATCCCGACATCGTGCGCGCGGGCTACGCGCATCCCCAAGGGTTCTGGGACACCGGCGCGAAACTGAACGAGTATGGTCTCAACGCCGTATTCATCCACAGCGGCGGCATCAACGAGGAAACGCTCGCACGTGCACGCGGTGAAGGCTGCGAAGTTTACGCCGAGTTCGCAACGCTGAATGGTAAAGTCGGCGACTTCGTTACCAAACATCCGGACGCGCATCCCATCGATGATTCCGGCAATCCCGCGCCTGCAGCCACCTGGTTCATGGGCGCATGCCCCACCCACGCGGGTTTCAAACAATTCAGAATGGATGAACTTCGCGCGTTCGTCGCGAAATATGACGTCGACGGCGTCTGGCTCGATTACCTCCATTGGCACGCGCAGTTTGAAGATCCCTACCCCATTTTCATCAAGACCTGTTTCAACGATTCATGCATTGCCGCGTTTCAGACCTGGGCAAACGTAAAAGTGGAAGGCACGACTACAGCCGAAAAAGCCAAGTGGATTCTCGACCACGAGCCGCGAAAATGGGAAGACTGGCGCGTTTCCGTGATCGTCGATTGGACGCGCGAGATGCATGGTATCGTGAAAGCGGCCCGCCCGAACGCGCTCGTCGGCAACTACCAATGTCCATTCCGAGCGGAAGATCTTGGTGGCGTATTGCGGCGCTGCCTTGGACTCGACTTCGAAGCGATGAAGCCCTACGTGGACGTATACTCCCCGATGGTCTACCACGGACGCATGGGCCAGCCTCCCGAGGTCGTAAAGGACTATGTCGAGTACTTCAGCGCGCGCTATGACGTTAAAACCGCGCAGGGCGAGTATCCGCGCCTGTGGCCAATCGTGCAGGCCCACGACGACCCGCGCGTCTCTCCACAAGACTTCGAAAAGGTATTGCGCTACGGCCTCTTGGGCAAAAGCACCGGCGTGATGATGTTCACGTTACCAAGCGTCGCGGCCGACAAGGAAAAAATGGAAGTCATGAAAAAAGTCTACTTGGAATACGCGCAAAAGGCCCCAACGAACTAGGCTAACAAAGTAATCACAATCTACCGGCACCATTCTCCAGAATGGACGCAAACAACATTGGAGCTCTAAACATGGGTTCGACACCACTCTCGCGCCGCGACTTGCTCGCTGCCGGCACCGCGGCGACCTTCGCCGGCTTGGCGCTTCCGGCAAACGCCGCGCCGCGAAAAAACGCGAAGCGCGGCCGCGCGATGCGGTTCGCCCACCTCACCGACGTCCATGTGCAACCAGACCTCGGCGGCGGCGAAGGCTTCGCGGCGTGCCTGCATCACGTGCAGAGCCAGGACGACGCGCCCGAGTTCATCGTCTTCGGTGGCGACAATGTCATGAACGTCGATGGCGAAGAAGGACGCGCACATGCCAATGTGCAAATCAACCTGTGGAACAGCGTTCTAAAGTCCGAATGCTCCCTGCCATACGCCTGCGCCATAGGCAACCACGACGTCCTCGGCAATGATCCCGTCGCGGGCAAGCAATGGGCCGTAGATGCATACGCATTGCCGGGCCGATGCTACACGCTCGACCGCGCGGGTTGGCGCTTCATCTTTCTGGACAGCACCCTCCCCGAAGGCGGCGGGTACAAGGGAAAACTGGATGACCCACAGTTCGAATGGCTCACGCAAGTCCTGAAGCAAACCAAACCGGAAACGCCCGTGTGCATCGTGAGCCACATTCCCATCATCGCCGCCTGTGCATACCTCTGCGTCGAGGAACCGCCCACCGGCGACTGGCAAGTCCCCGGCTCGTGGATGCACATCGACGCGCACCGCATCAAGGACCTGTTTGTAAAACATCCCAACGTCCGCCTCTGCTTGAGCGGCCACATGCACATGGCAGACGCCATCTCGTATCTCGGCGTTACCTACGCCTGCAACGGCGCGGTCAGCGGCGGCTGGTGGAAAGGCCCCTACCACGAGTTCAATCCAGGTTATGCACTCGTCGATCTCTACCAGGACGGCAGCACTCAAGTCTCGTTCGTAAACTACGAATGGACCCCGCGCGAATAACCGGATGCGGCGTAGGATGATTCAAACAAGCGTGGGTTCAGATGCAGACGGGCAAACGTTACTTTTGCTTCGACGAATCCTTCTCGCGGGCGATCCGAATCAGAAAGCGCAACGCCGCATTCACCGACTCCGCGTCGGGGAAGACTTCCGACACGTCCGGTTCAAGGCGCACACGCAGACTCTTCAAATCGTATTCCGGCCGCAACTCGTCCACAATTTCCTTATCCTTCTACATAATTCTTTTCTTCACGTGCGCTGATAATACGAATCGCCAACGCCGGCTCGGTACGCCGAACATACCGCCCCGGTTGAGGCTACGGAAGCGCGATTATGCGATCGAAACTTCGGGGCGTGGAGCTTGCAACGAGAGACAATCCGCCACTGGAACCATCACCCCGGCGTTTGCTACACTCTCCGCTTACAAATCAGTCCTTCACGACAATCCTGTCGCCGCGGAGAGGTGGCCGAGTGGTTGAAGGCGGCGGCCTCGAAAGCCGTTGTATCGCTTTGCGGTACCGCGAGTTCGAATCTCGCCCTCTCCGCCATTTTTGTTTTCAAATTGCGGTACCCTATAAGACCGATAGACATTTTCGTTGAACTAATCACCTTGCATCGAGAGGTGCACCCATGAACCGCACGACCCGTATCAAGATCGGCACTCTGGCCTTCTTACTCCTTCTCGTCGCATTGGCGCTTTTGTTTGCTATATCAGTTCAAGGCGCGTCCATCGCGGTGACAATTGCAATTGTATTGGTCGCGCTGGTTCTGGGCAGAGTTCAGGGACATCTCTGGCGGGAGTTTTTCAAGGGACGCCGCCTCATGTCGCAGGGACACTACGCCGAAGCGCTTGCGCATTTCGATCGTTTCCTGGCTGAGTTGGAGTCGCGAAAGTGGCTACGACATGCAATTTGGCTCGGCTGGAGCGTGTACACCTTGCGCCCCGACGTTATGACACTTACGAATATCGGTGCCTGTGATTTGCTTCTCGGTCAGTTCGACGAGTCAGAAAGGGCATTGAAAGAAGCGATTCGTCGCGACCCTCTCGCACCGCTTCCGCATTTTAATCTGGCCGTTTTGTCTCAGGTAAAGCATCAACCGGACTGCCGCGACGAGTTTCTTCGCCGTGCGCAGGACCTAGGGTATCGCGGTAAGTGGGATGACGCGTTGATTCACGAGATTACTAATGCCTACGCGAAAGTGGAAGGACGGGGATAGGTTCTGCGCGCGTTACGACTTTAATGCCGCGCTCAAATAATCCCGATTCATCTTCGCGATATTCTTCACCGAGATCCCCTTCGGGCACGCTGCCTCGCATTCGTAATGGTTTGAGCAGTTGCCGAAGCCTTCCGCATCCATCTGCGTGACCATACCCAGCGCCCGGCGGCCTTTTTCCGGCGCGCCTTGCGGCAGCACATTGAGGTGCGTCACCTTTGCCGACACGAACAACATTGCCGACGCATTCGGGCACGCCGCAACGCATGCGCCGCAGCCGATACACTGCGCTGCGTCCATCGCCCAATCCGCCTTGTCCTTCGGTACCGGCACGCTGTGCGCCTCCGGCGCGGAACCAGTGCGCACCGAAACAAACCCGCCCGCCGCGATGATGCGGTCAAATGCGGAACGGTCGCACACGAGGTCCCTTATGAG
>CALEZK010000598.1 GCA_937928585.1 uncultured bacterium
TCGACACTGTTGATCGGCTTCTGCTTCCATGATTCTCGCGAACCTTCAAAATCCACCGCGACCAGATCGCCCTGCACGACGCGGTTGACGAGTTCAAGTCCGAGCCAGGTTGGACGCTTGCGCGCGGTCGCGGCGATATCGCGGAGAAGTCCCCAGACGCGCACGAACCGGCCTTCACCGATTCCGAAGGAGCATTGCAGCGCCGTGAACGCGCACTGGTTTTTCGCGCCCATGTCGCGTTGATACACGAGCATGTACAGCGGCATTGCCAGCGCGCCGCCAGCGCCGGTGACAAAATCGTTGGTGATATCAATCGGCGAATCGCCGCCGGTGGTGTGAAAGTTAATTTCGTAAATCGCCAGTCCGGTGTTTTTGCCGGATCGATCGAGTTCTTCCTGCGAAAGTTTCATGCGGCCCGTCGTGACGTCGTAGAAGGGACGCGCAAACAGGGGATAGAAAAGTTCCTCATCGTTTGCGTGTTGTCGGTCATCACCGAAATACGGCGCAAGCGCAATCTCGCGGTGGTGTGGGCCGGTCTTGTCGATTTCGGCCTGCCGGCCGGGATAATAAAATTGCCCACCGATGATCAGATTGATCTTCTCCTTCGTGAAAAAGCGGCTTTCGCTGAGCAATGCATAGCGATCGTTTGCCATGCTGCCGAGGCGATCTCCGCCGAGTGCGGAAGCGCCGAAGAAGGGATCGTTCGCGGATGCGTCTCCCCACATTTCATTTCCAAACTCGAGGTGAATGCGTTTGAACACCTCCGTCCATGGCGCCTGTTGACCGAGTTTTGCGCGGCGATCCGCATAAGGATGTTGTCCGTCCGCCGGCGCGCCGAGATAGTCCATGAGCTGGCGCACTTCCGTGGCGGTCCAGGTTGGCGGCATGACGTACCACGGTTCCGCGCCGGATTCATGACAGAGTTCGAGGAATTCGTGCAGGGAGAAGCCCCACTCGCCCGCGACACGCTGCTTTGGGCTATAGGCGTTTGTCTTCCGCGCGAACGGCTCGGAAAGTTGATTGTCCAAGGTGTCGCCATGTTGCGCACTCCAATTGCGGAGCACGCCAGGGCGCAACTCTTTTAATCGATCGACAAACGCATCGGTGAACGCGATGGGATACTTGTTTGCACTTGGTGCGAGCGTTGCGTCATCGAGCAGCACCTCGCCGCCGTCGTTCTCCACGCCGATGCTGAAGGTAAGCAGCGGGCGATACGCATCCTTATCGTACGGACCGAGTTTATCCGCGTCGTCTGCGACCGAGAAACTGCGTTCGATCAACTGCCATTCGTTGGTGACGGAAACAATCTCGTCGACGAAGGTCGTTTCACCTTCGCGTGCGAAGTGGATGCGGATGCGCGCAGGGCCTTTCGCGCTCTTCGCCCATAACGCCAGTTTCCATTCTCCATGAATGCGGAGCAGCTTCCCCGCCGTTGCGTCGCCGTCGCGCCATTCGCTGTCGAGGTAGAGAACAAACTTGCCGTCATCGCCGGGAGTGATGCGAAGCGATTGCTTGCCGGGACTATCGGGGCGTGTGTCGCCCGTGACAACGCAATCGGTGACCATGCGCGGACCGGATGCAATGCCGGGCAACTCGCGGCGTATAACGAGGACGTCCCACTCCGCCGGGGTTTGCCCGCCACCATCGAGATAGAAGACATTCTGATTTCGCTCATGCGCGAACCGGGTGATGCGGCCGGTGCGCCCTTTTGCCGCGCCGTAGAGAAACTCGTATTCGCCGCCGTCCCAGAAGCCGGCTGGTTGTCCGATACCGTAATCGTCGCGGGTCCAGTCTGTATCCCAGAAGGCCTGTGGCACGCGCGCGGTGTCCGCGCCTTTCGCGACGTGAATCATGCTCGCGAATACGCCTGATTCGAAGCCGGGATTGGGAAGAATGTTCTTGAGGTGTTGTGCGGCTCCGTAGAC
>CALEZK010000599.1 GCA_937928585.1 uncultured bacterium
CCCGGCACCGAACTGGTGACCTGAATGAGTTGCAACGGCTGATCCGCGGACAGCGCGTCTATGATTGCCCCCACGCGCTGTGCCTCCCCGGCATCCAGTTTCCCCCCGGATGCCTTGAAGAATGAACCCACCGGCGGTACGCCAAGATAATGCTCGATGTCCTCGGGCGTCTTCAGGCCGTGATCGAGGTAGTCGAGGAAGAATGCCAGACCAATCGCGCCCACAAGCCCGCCGATGAATCCGAGCAACAGATTAAACATCTTGCGCGGACGAATGGGGTTGCTCGGCAGGCTGGGACTGGACACAACAACGATATTGTTGATGCCCGCGAGTGACAATTGGCTGTTCACGCGCGCCTGCTGCACGCCCGATGCGAACGAGGTGTACGAATCCTGCTTGATCGTCGCCTCTTCCTGCAATGCATCGTGCTGATCAATGACGCTGTTCAGCGCCTTCAGGCGCGTTTCAAGTTCGGAAATCTGTTTCTGCGAAGACGCCACCGCATTCGTGATCGCGTCGTTCAGGCGGTTCACGGCCTGTTCAATCTGCTTGTTCACGCCGATCACGTCGGGATGGTTTGGCCCTTTGGACGTCACCTGCTCGTTGCGGCGCAGGAGTAACTCCAGCAATCGCAGGCGCAATTCCGTAATCACCGAGCTTTCGGTCTCGCGGCTCAACTGCGCCATGATCGTGGAATCGTCCGACTTCTCTACCGCATCCGGAGATACCGTGCCGATTTCGGCGAGCTGCGTCGCGAGGTTCTTCGCTTTTGTATACTGCTCAATCAGGATTTTGCGTTCATCTTCCAATCCATAGACGTTGTTGGTTTCTCGGAACTGCTTCAACGCCTCCTGCGTGGCGACCCATTCCGCGCGCGCCTCGTCCAACTTCAATTCGAGCACTTCGGTCGCGCTCTCCGGCGTGCGGAAGACTTCGTCATGCTTTGCCTTGTAGTGCTTGAGCAGGCTGGTCAACACTTCACTCGCGCGATCCGGCGCGCCCATGCGGCACCGAATCTCCATCGTGTACGAATCCTTAATCGCGTTGACCGCAATCGCCCCGCGCAAGGCCTCGACCGCCCCTTCGACGGCGTCCGGTTTCTTGCGCAGCCCAAGCATCACCTGCAGGCCGTTTACGGCGTCGCGTGCGCCGCTTACGATCGCGCGCGCCCCCGAACCGCCCCCGCCAAAGCCCTGATCCGCCAGCTTCACTTCTTCTACGACGGCGCGCAGCACGTCATCGCTATAGATGATCTGGATTTCCGAATTCAGATCCTCTTCCGTCATCGAGATCAACGGCGTGGTGGACGAATCCACCAGCGGCGTTGTCGTTTGCAGGGTTTCGCGACCGCGCAGCAACTGCACTTTCGCGATCGACTCGTACGTTTGTGGCCATACCAGGTTGCAGACGTATACGCCCACTACCACGACCACGAGAAAGAGCAGGATGAGCGCCTTGCGTTTAAACAAGACGGTCAGGATGTCCCGCAGGAAGATTTGTCGTTTATCCATGGTCCTTACCTCGCGCTTCCGCCGTAGCCGTTATGGGTTGATGACCGAGCCGGGCAAGCCCAAGCCCAAGCCGCCGGTATTCGGCAGCACGGTCACACCGGAACTGAAATTGTTATTCTTGCTCTTCGAATTGATCTTCTGCTCGTTGAGATAGTACGTGCCGGATACGCCCATCGTATTCTCGAACGGCACAATCTCTTCGATGTACTGCTCAACAAACAGGTTCGCGCGCGAAATGAGCTTGCGCGGCACGTAGACCACGTCAAACGCGCGCAGCATGATGTCGTTCTCGGTGCTGCCCGTGAGCACGTTCGCGATATTCGTCTTGTACACATACGGCTTGCCGTTCGGGTTGCGGCGAATGATCAGCACGCTGTTAAGCCGCGAATCTTTCGTCGGTCCGCCCGCCATCAGAATCGCCTGGAAGGCGGAAGGCGCGCCCTCCAACGGGAACACGCCGTTGTTCGCGACTTCACCGCCGATGTAGATTCGCGCGCCCGTCGCTTGCACCACGTCGGCGGAGATGTCTACATCGTTGAATGCGAGTTGGTCACATGCTTCCTTGATCGACTTGCGCAGCTCTTCCGTGCTGTAACCCGCTGCCTGCAGTTCGCCGATCTTCGGCACCGATACGCGCCCATCGGGCCGCACCGACACAACGCCGTTCATGCTCAACAACGACTGGTTGATCGCCGGGAACACGATGAGGTTCACGTCCGGCTTGTTCATCAACACCTTGGCCGCCTCGGCCTTTATCGCTTCGCCCGCTTCCGCCACCGTCATGCCCGCGATCATCACGTCCGTGTTGATCGAGGGAATGCGAATCTTGCCGTCGGGGCGCACCACGATATCGCGGCTCATGTTTTCGAGGCGGTCCGGGTTTGCAAAGTCTACGTTGACCGTGATTCGCGGTTCGCCTTCGATAATGCCGGTCTTCGCGTAAAGCTGCGTCAACTTCTTGCGCAACTCGAACGGCGTAAGGCCCGCCGCCTTGATGTCTCCAACTTCCGGCATGGTGATGTAGCCGTCAGGCCGCACCGTCCGGTTCGAGTTCAATGGCCAGTTATTGAGGAAGCTGATACCAATCAAGTCGCCTACGTCAATCTTGTACGACTCGGTATCGCCCATTGGCGCGGTGAGGCGCACTTCCATGTTGTCGCCGACTTCAATGCGGTAGTCCCAGGGGACATCTCCCTCGCGGAACTCGCGCAGATGAAACTGAAGACTCACCTTGTCGCCCACCTGAAGCAGGTAGGCCATGTCTTCTCCGCTCATCTCGTCGATTTCCGCCTGCGTGATGTCCTGCGGTTCCCCTTTCGGATCCAACACAATTGTGTGGTCCGTCGCCGCGCAACCCGCCAGCAATGCAATTGCCAACAGGGGTAGCGCGAATGCGGTGGCCCGTTTCATTCGGCCTTCTCCTCTCGCGTCCATACGTAAATGCCTCCTCATCGCCACGCCCGGGGTGCAGCCGGGCAACTAACTCGGGTTCTATCGATCATCAAGGTCCGCGCTCCGGCATCAGGCCGAAGCAAGACCGTTTCTCCGATTGCTATCGCTTCGTCGCGCATCATTCGCTGTCCCGCTCGACAGGCCGCTGCATCTGAGGGTCAATCTGCGGTGCCGCAACGTCACCCGGCTGTGTCGCGCCGGGCGGCAAGGCCTCGCGTTGACGGCTGCGCTTCGTCGCGCCGAGTTCGGGCCGTCCGAAGTCGCGCTTGGGCGCGAAGGTCTCCGACGGCTCAATCTTTCGGCGCTGCCGCGTGCCGGGCGTGATGCGGAACTGGCCGCCGCGGCTTTTCAGCACGCTCGTGAAGATTTCCGCCGGTAGCAGATTCACTTCTTTGAAAATTTCCGCCACGAGTGGCGCCGCCGCTTCCACTGCCTGCCGTTCTAGGCCCGTCGTCAACTCGCGTACCTTTTGGAATTCATAAAACAACTGATCGCGCGCGAACTCTGCCGGCACTTCAACCATGTTCTCGTATTCCACCGACATTTTCAGGGTATGAATTGAAATGCGATAGCGTTCGCCAGGATTCTGCAGATAGTTCGGCGCGGACGACTTCAGCACTTCGGATCGCACTTCCAGCAAGTACTCCGGCGCGGGATTCACGCGGGGCGAAATGCCCGGGCCCGACGGCGGCGTTTGAATCAGGTGATCGCCCGCGAAACGGCTGCGTTCGAAAACGCCGACACGCAGTATGCCGTCGATCTCCTCAATCAACAGCCGGTGGTTCTCGTCAATCGTGATACCGTGATAGCGGCGCTCCTGCGCATGAGAAGCAACATTCAGCGCAAGCCCGATCACAACTATGAGAAGCGCATTACGCAGGCGCATGCGTATTCTCCTCGAAGAGCCCCGTCAAACCGCGGAGTTGCGTTTGCCGCGTAATCACCGTATCCACATGGGCCTTGCCATCGTCCAGCACTACGTCCGACAACACGACGCAGCGCTCAAGACGCGCCGGCTTGCGCACGATCACGCGATCGCCCAGCACGGTGTCCGTGAGTTCGGTTCCGCGCGCGATATCGCATCCCTCGCCCGTAAGTGCGTGCTTGTTCATCTTGCGCAATTGGTGCATGCAACAATCGATAAGATCGCGCGTGTAGGTGATGTTCACGTCCCAATCCACCACCGGCGCAATGCGCACGGCAAACTCGTAATCGATCAAAATCTGAATCGAGTCGGTAAGCTCATATTCGTCGCGCATCGCCGTGCGCGGCGTCCGGCGAATCGCGTCGAATACGGGCATGTCGAACAGATAGAGCCCGCAGCCCTTCAGCATGTTGGGCACGTGCCGCGGCTTTTCGATCACGCGGCGCACGGTACCGTCCTCGCGCAGCAGCACCGCGAAATTGCGCTTCACCGCTTCCGGATCCGTCTCTTCTTTTACCGCGAGCACCGCCGCGCACTCATGCTCTTCCATCACTTCCATCATGCGGCGCAGGTCGGGTATCTCGAAGAATATATCGCCGAGCATCAGCAGGAACGGCCGCGTAACGTGGCGCTCCAACTGGCCGACGGCGTGCGCGATGCCGAGGCGCTGTTGTTGCTCGACATACTTGATCCGAAGGCCAAACCGGCTGCCGTCGCCCAGCGTCTGCGTGATGCGATGGCCGAGATGCCCGATCACGATGAACACCTCGTCGATACCCACCGCTTTCATGTATTCCAATTGGTACGCAAGCAGCGGCTTGTTGCAGATCGGCACGATGGGCTTTGGCATTTCTTCGCCAAAGGGGCCCATACGCGAGCCGTGGCCCGCCGCCAATATGACGCCTTGGTATGACTGCTTACTCACCCTGTTCCCTCAATGTCGCACGGGCATGTCTTCATACCCGCCGTCAAGAATCCAATCGATCGTGCGCCGAAGTCCGTCTTCAAGCGTCACCTTCGCTTCCCAGCCAAGCAACGCTTTGGCTTTGGAGCTGTCCGCTTCCACGCGCTGAATCTCGCTCTTCTGCGGGCGCAACCGCTTCGCGTCCGAGACGATCTCGACATCCTTTTTCATAAGGTTCGCGATAAGCTGCGCGAGATCCCCGATTGTCACCGCGCGCGTGGAACCGAAGTTCACTACCTCGCCGATCACCGTGTCCATCTCCGCCGTCCGAATAAATCCGTCCACAATGTCGTCGACGTAGGTAAAGTTGCGGGTCGGCGTAAGATCGCCCAGGCGTAACTCTTTCCCGCGTGCAAGCTGCAACACGATCGTGGGAATGATCAAAAACTGCCCAATGCGCGGGCCATACACGTTGAATATCCGGCACGTCGCTACCGGCAGATCGTAGGACAGATAAAAACTCTCCGCGGTATGGTCCGCCGCGAGTTTCGACGCCGTGTAAGGATTGTGCGCGGCAACCGGATGCGTCTCGGTGATTGGCCTGCCGTCTTTCGATGTGCCATACACCCCCGCCGAAGAAGTGTGCACCACCCGCCGCACATGCTCGTGCCGCGCGGCGTTGCAAACGTTCAGCGTGCCGAGCACGTTCGTGATGATCGTTTCTTCCGGGTTCGCATACGAATAGGCGACGCTCGTGATCGCGGCGTGATGAAACACCGTGTCCACACCCTGCGTCGCTTCGCGCACAAACGCCCCGTCGCGAATGTTGCCCCCGCAAATCTCCAAACTTTTCGCAAGATGTTCCGGAACGCCCGCAAGATAACCCACGCTGCCGCGCATGTTCCCATGCACCATGCCGCGCACTTCCGCGCCAAGCGAAAGTAACCGCTCGCACAGATGGCTTCCTATGAAGCCCCCCGCGCCGGTCACCAGCACTTTGCGTCCCGTCCATTCCATCGTTACCCCGTGGCTACCGCTAGCGGCTTCCGCCAAACACCCATGATATGCGTGCTGCAATTGCGCGCGATGGGAATGCGCGTCTGCAATCGCTCCACCGCGCGCACGGCAAGCGCCAGCGGTGTGCTGAATATGAAGAATGCCCACATGCCCGCGAGCATCTCGATTCGCTCGTTCACGAAGCCGGCCTCACCCATCAGTCTGTCGAGCGTGCCGGGCGTATTCGCGCGGTAGTACGTGCGGAATGTGTCCTCGGAATGTCCGCCGAAGAGCACCTTTTTCAACCACTGCTTCGCGCTATACGGCACAAGGCTCGATACCGCGGCAAATACGCTCAAACGATTCGGCGTCAACACCGCGATGATGCCGCCGGGGCGCAGCACGCGCGCAAACTCGCGCAACACGCGCAACGGCGCGGACACATGCTCTAACACAAACTTGCACACGATCACGTCGAACGCGCCGCTGCGAAATGGCAAAGTCTCCAACGGCGAAACTACGCGATCGCGAACAAGCACGTTGGCGCGCAATCCCGCGAGGTCCACGTCGCACGCAACGGCCTGGCGCGCGCGCGCAAGCGACGGCAAATCGGGATCACCCCGCGAACTTCCCGCGTCAAGCAGGATGCTTTCGTTCGTGACGTACTCCGCAAGCGCGGCGTCGTACGCGCCGTTTACATCGCGTATCCACTGCATCAAAAGCCGATATCGCCGCGCGCCAAGACGCGCGGCCATGTCTTCCGGAATCGCCAGCGACGGCTTATCCGGCGATGGTTTCGGCGAAGATGCGTTCATAGTCGTCCGTAATCTGGTTCCAATCGTATTCGGCCTTCACGCGTTCGACGGCAATCGTGCGAAAACGCGCCACTTCTTCCGGATGATCCACCAGCCATTGCAGTTTCTCGCGCAGGTCGTCCACTTCGCTCGTGCGAAACGACACCCCCGCATGCGCTACTGCCTCCACGTTGTACGAGATGTCGCTCACCAGCACGCAATTGCCCGCGCCCATCGCTTCGAGTATCGCGGGGTGCGTGCCGCCGACCTCCATCGCATTCACATACGCATACGCGTTGGCCTGCAAGGCCTTGTATATGTCGCCATATAAACCGCCCGGAAACAGGATTCGCGGGTCCGTCGTCGCCTTCAATTCGCGGATATACTCGTCCGCGAACGGCGCGCTTCCCACGACCAGCAGTTTCATGTCGGTCTTCACGCCTTCAAATGCCTTCACCAGCACATGCGCGTTGTTCTCCGGCTCCAGCCTGCTCACAAACAGGAAGTACCGCTCCGGCTCGACGCCGAAATCATGCAACATCTCGCGCTTGAATCCGCGCTCAACAATGTCAGCGCCATACGCGACAAAGGTCGTGTCCCGGCGGAACTTTTTCTTGTAATAGTCTCTAATCACGCGCGAATCGGCGATCAACACATTCGAAAACTTCGCTGCCAGCCATTCCGCCGCCTTGAAATAGGATTTCGCCGCGCGGTTCCATTTCGCCCGCTCCCATTCAAGGCCATCGGTATTCAAGACAACCTTGATGCCAAACATGCGCGCCAGCCAAATGAACGTGCTGTTCCCCGAGCTGCAGTAGCAGCCCACATCCGCCCCGCGCAGGACCATGTGCACAGTCGACATCAACGTGTGCGTTATCGAGTCCAGGTGCTTCGTATGAATGCTCGCGTGGTATACCAACCGAACACCCCTATACATCTCCAACTGATCGCCGTAGTGCGTACTCCGGCAATAAACCGTGACGTCGTGACCCTTTGCGGCC